>NZ_JBFTNT010000161.1:0-9178 GCF_056397585.1 Pedobacter sp. 05L430
GAGTAAGATATACCGTGTTGACGTGCTCCAGCGTTGATACGTTGAATCCACAATCCACGAAATTCTCTTTTCTTAACTTTACGGTCACGGTATGCATATTGCAAACCTTTTTCTACCGTATTTTTAGCAATGGTGAAAACCTTGCTTCTTGATCCCCAATAGCCTTTGGCTAAATTTAGGACTTTTTTCCTTCTTCTTCTCGAAGCTACTGCGTTTACCGAACGTGGCATGTTTTTGTTGTTTTTGATAAACGGTGTTGCGTATTACAGCAAACTTACTACCGGTTACCTGGTTAAAAATTTAATTATTTACCGATTGCAAGCATACGTTTAACGTTGCCCATATCAGCATCAGACACCATTGATGTTTGACCTAAGTTACGCTTACGTTTAGTCGACATCTTTGTTAAGATGTGGCTTTTGTATGCGTTCTTTCTTGCGATTTTACCTGTTCCAGTAAGCGAAAAACGCTTTTTAGCACTGGAATTGGTTTTCATTTTTGGCATAACCTGTTTTTATTATATGTAATTTATTTATTTCTTAGCAACTTTTGGAGCAAGTGTTAAAAACATACGCTTACCCTCTAATTTAGGTAGCAATTCTACCTTACCTATGTCTTCAAGAGCCTGAGCAAATTTAAGAAGAAGAATCTCTCCCTGTTCTTTATAAACGATTGCTCTACCTTTAAAGTGAACATAAGCTCTAACTTTCTCACCATTTTCAAGGAAACTAACAGCATGCTTTAGTTTAAATTGAAAATCATGATCGTTAGTGTTAGGTCCGAATCTAATCTCCTTAATAACAGTTTGTTTAGCGTTAGCTTTAATCTCTTTCTGCTTTTTCTTTTGCTCGTAAACAAACTTGCTGTAATCGATTATTCTACATACTGGAGGAACTGCATTCGGAGAAATCTCCACTAAATCCAATTCTAACTCATCGGCAAGGGCCAAAGCTTTTGCCAAAGGATAGATCCCCGGTTCAACATTATCTCCAGCTAATCTTACCTCTTGTGCCCTGATAAACTGATTAATATTATGTTCTGCTTCTTTTTTCTTAAAAGGAGGACGTGGTCCCCTATTAAATCCTGGTCTGCCTAATGCCAAATTTGTATCTTATTTAAACTGTTATTTCTTTAATTAATAATTCACTAAACTCTTGCAGGGTCATTTCACCTAAATCGCCTTCGCCATGTTTCCTTACAGAAACCTTTCCTTCAGCCATTTCCTTCTCACCAATAATCAACATATAAGGTATTTTTTTAACCTCTGCGTCTCTGATTTTCCTTCCAATCTTCTCATCACGAAAGTCAATCAGCCCGCGAATATCGGAATTATTTAGTTCATCTGAAACTTTTTTTGCATATTCTTCATACTTTTCTGAGATAGGAAGAATAATAAATTGTTCAGGAGAAAGCCATAATGGGAAATTACCAGCACAATGTTCAATCAAAACTGCGATAAAACGCTCAAGAGAACCAAATGGAGCCCTATGGATCATTACTGGTCTGTGTTTTTGATTATCGCTGCCAGTATATTCCAACTCAAAGCGCTCAGGTAAATTATAATCAACCTGAATAGTTCCAAGCTGCCATTTTCTACCCAATGCATCCTTAACCATGAAATCTAATTTCGGGCCATAAAATGCTGCTTCGCCGTATTCCACAACTGTTGGTAAACCTTTTTCTGCAGCAGCCTCAATAATTGCAGTTTCTGCCAGATGCCAGTTCTCATCGCTACCAATGTATTTTGCTCTGTTTTCAGGATCTCTTAAAGAAACCTGAGCGATATAATCATTGAAACCCAATGATTTAAATACGTATAGTACAAGATCAATTACCTTTTTAAATTCCTCTTTCACCTGGTCTGGGCGACAAAACAAATGTGCATCATCCTGAGTAAATCCACGAACCCTTGTTAAACCATGCAGTTCTCCACTTTGCTCATAGCGATATACAGTTCCAAACTCAGCAAAACGCAAAGGAAGATCTTTATACGAACGTGGTTTCACTTTATAAATCTCGCAATGGTGCGGGCAGTTCATCGGTTTAAGGAAAAACTCCTCTCCTTCCTGCGGTGTCTTTATTGGCTGAAATGCATCTTTACCGTATTTCTCATAGTGACCCGAAGTAATGTATAAATTCTTATGGCCAATATGTGGAGTTACAACCTGCTCATACCCTGCCTTACCTTGTGCTTTTGTTAAAAACTGCACCAAACGCTCGCGCAATGCTGCACCTTTTGGTAACCACAATGGCAATCCCATGCCTACTTTTTCAGAAAAAGCAAATAGTTCAAGCTCCTTACCTAACTTTCTGTGATCTCTTTTCTTAGCTTCTTCAATCATATGAAGATATTCAGTAAGTTCACTTGCTTTAGGGAAAGTAACACCATAAATACGTGTAAGCTGTTTTTTAGTTTCGTCACCACGCCAATAAGCGCCGGCAACATTCATCAACTTAACAGCTTTAATAAACCCTGTATTAGGAATATGTGGGCCACGACATAAATCGGTAAATTGTCCCTGAGTATAAAAAGTGATTTTACCATCTTCAAGGCCATCAATAAGATCTAACTTATATTCGTCTCCCTTTTCAGTAAAATACTTAACTGCATCAGCTTTTGAAACTGATTCTCTAACAAAAACCTCTTTCTGTTTTGCCAGTTCAATGATTTTTGCTTCGATAGCTTTAAAGTCATCAGAAGAAAACTCTCTGTCGCCAAAATCTACATCATAGTAAAATCCGGTTTCAATAGCTGGACCGATACCAAATTTTGTACCAGGGTACAATGCTTCCAATGCCTCGGCCATAATGTGGGCCGATGAATGCCAGAAAGTAGCTTTACCTGCTGTATCATTCCATGTTAGTAGTTTTAAAGAAGCATCAGACTCTATCGGTCTGGATGAATCCCAAACTTCTCCGTTAACTTCGGCGGCTAAAACATTGCGGGCTAAACCCTCAGAAATTGATAATGCAATTTGATGGGCAGTTGTGCCCTTTTCGTACTGACGGCTAGAGCCATCAGGCAGTGTAATGTTAATCATCTACAACTATGATTTAAAAATTAATAAAATTTGTGTTATAAATCACCTACAATGTGATTCTGAATTACAAAGTTAACTAATATTCCGTACTTTCTAACCATCCATTTGCCAATACATCGGCTAAATGCATCGTTTTAAGCGGAATATTATTTTTGTCGATGTAACCCTGTAAATGCATCAGGCATGATAAATCTGTAGAAATCACATATTCAGCACCTTGCTCCAAAGCATTATTCACCTTCTGCTCAGCCATTGCCGATGAAATGGCATCAAACTTAACTGCGAATGTACCACCAAAGCCACAACACATATCAGTATCCTTCATCTCTACCATTTCCAATCCGTGTACTTTAGACAAAAGTAGCCTTGGTTCTTCTTTGATTTTGCATTCGCGTAGTCCGCTACAAGAATCATGATAAACAGCCTTTCCATCCAGCTCTGCCCCAAAATAGTCTCTTTTAAGAACGTTTACCAGAAAATCTGAAAGCTCAAAGATATTGGATTGGATATTCCTACATTTGTTATGCACGGTAGTGTTGGTAAAAAGATCACTATAACCACTTTTAACCATACCTACACATGATGCGGATGGAGCTACTATATAATCTGTTTCCGAAAAATCACTAAGGAACTTAGTGCCCGTTTCCTTTGCCTGCTCCCAATAGCCCGCATTATAAGCAGGTTGACCGCAGCAGGTCTGATTAGAATTATAGAACACCTCACAACCAGCCTTCTCCAATAACTTTATGGTATTAAATGCCGTTTCCGGATATAACTGGTCTACGAAACAGGGTACAAATAATTCTACTTTCATTAATATTATATTCTCTACTATTTAAGTCAAAAGTGACCATTTTATTTAAGTTAAAACGAGCATTACCACGCATTTATTTTAAAGCTATAACGTCAAGCATTTACGTTAAGCATTTATAAAACAGATCTCTTTTCAACGCTTTTTAATACCACCAAAAACACCAAACCAATTATAAAAAATGATGCCAAAGCTATTATGGAGTTCCGCATATTCCCCGTTACTTCCTCAATGTAAGCAAAACTAAACAAACCAATTACAATGGCCATCTTTTCGGTTACATCATAAAAGCTAAAGAATGAGGCTGTATCAGGGGTATTGGCAGGCAAATATTTTGAATACGTTGATCTTGACAAGGACTGAATACCTCCCATAATTAAACCAACAATAGCGGCCAATCCATAAAATTGGTATTCATTGGTGATGTAATATGCACAAACACAAGTAGCAATCCAAATGAGTACCACATAGATCAATACACGAACATTTCCAATTTTCTTTGCAAAATAAGACATCATCATGGCACCCAATATGGCCACCAACTGTATAATTAAAATGGTTACAATAAGTTTAGAAGTTCCCAGTTTTAGAGTCTTTTCTCCAAAACCCGCAGCGGCGAGCATAATGGTTTGTACACCCATTGAATAAAAGAAAAATGCCAATAAAAACATTTTAAGCACTTTCATATGGCGTAACTGGTTCCAAACTTTAGACAATTCCTGGAAACCACTTCTTACTACGCTCTTATTAATCGACGAATAATTTGGACTACCTGCAGGAAGCTTTTTAAACGGAATCTGTGCAAAAGCAATCCACCATATACCCACCAGCAAGAATGATAACCTTGGCGGAAATGATAAATCTGTAATGCCAAACAGTTCCGGTTTCAGTACAAAAACAAAGCAAATGATCTGAAGCAAAACACTACCTACATAACCATAAGCAAAACCTTTTGCACTTACCGCATCCTGCTGATCTACAGTAGCTATTTCTGGGAGGTATGAGTTATTAAACAACACCCCTCCTATGTATCCCATGGCAGCTATAGCAAAACAGATGATGCCCAGTTCCAGCGTATCGAGCTTAAAAAAGTACAATCCCATGCAGGCAATACCACCTATGTAGGTAAAGATTTTCATGAAAATCTTTTTGTTGCCCCTGTAATCTGCAATTGACGAAAGAATAGGCAACAGCAAAGCCATTATCAGATAGGCCACAGATAAGGCATAGTTAGACAAGGCCGTATTGGTAAAAGTTCTTCCAAAAAAGGAAACCTTATCACCATGTTCCTGAGTGGTAGTTATTATGGTATAATAAGCCGGAAAAATGGTAGAAGTAATAACTAGATTATATGCTGAATTAGCCCAGTCAAAGAACGCCCACGAGCGGATGACTTTTTTATCGTTTTTTTGTTCCATGTATTAAATGAGGTACTAAAGTAGCTAAAAAACAGTATTCAGTATTAATTTACTTTCTCCAATTTAGTAGCTCCTGATTTTTTCTCATCAACGTTTTTCGGGTTCCCTTTATAATACACCTCACTTGAGCCTGCCGTTTTAATTTTCAGATCGTTCAGCACATTTATGTTGGCCTTTCCGGTTCCATCGATATTTATATCGTAAATACCTGCTACAAAATCAAATGCATTAACAGTTGATGTTCCCTTAGCTGTTAAATTGTGTACACCGGTTTGCCCGGTCAGCGCAAGTTTACCAATCCCATCAATCCTGGTGGTTAATTTAGACGCACTCAGGTCCAGAGAAACATCAGATGTACCTTCGAGTTTCAAATCAACATCTGTTGCATAAATACGGCCATCGCCAACAACCTTAACAGCTCCTACTGTATTTAGCTTTTTCAATTCACCAATACCTGCATAAACAACTACAGAGTCTGTACCACAATATATTCCATCGTCCAGTTTCACCCTCAGTTCTCCACTGCTCACATCTGTTCTTACCATGTTAACAATACTAGAATCTGCATCAATTTTTATAGCATAAGAACTATCTTGTTTGATCACAAGTTTAATGGCCCCGGTAATTTTTATCTGATCAAAATTCTTTACAACAGCATCTTTAACAATGTGTTTACCCGAATCCTGTATACAATCAGAGGAACATCCTGCTAAAAGAACAGGAATAGCACAAACAATAGCGATAATCTTTCTCATAATATTAAAGGTAATAATTTTTCCCGTCCGTTTTAATTTTCCCGGCATCAAGCAATTCTCTTATCCGGTCTAGTATCTCATTTTCAGCACCAACTTTTATGGCATTTACAAGGTCGTCCAGTGCGTGGGCCTGACTCTGTAACAAAGTAACAATCTCAAAATCTATCTTATCAGATAACTGATCCAGATCTTCAGCTTTTTTCTCTGCAAGGCAGATGTCGCAAACTCCACATTTTTCAGAATCGGGTTCATCAAAATAAGTCAACAACTGAATGCTTCTACATTCTGCTTTTCCGGCATAAGCCAATACCGCATTTATCTGATCTGTCTGAATTTTCTTTCTTAGTTCAATATACTTTACATCAATGTCTATATGAAGCAGATCAACTCTGGCACGTATATATTGCAACTGAGGTTGGTCTGTTTGAGGCAAATACGACAAAATACCCTGATCCTGTAAATTGTTCAGCAGCCTGACTACATCATTAAATGACATCCTTACTTTCTTGGCAATATCTGATTCCTGAATCTTCACATATTGATCAAAGGCACCGCCATATGATCTTAGAATAGCCTTAATAAGTGGATCATAGCCTGCATTTTCTATCTGAAAGCGATAAACATCTTCGTTGCCAACTGTAAACAACACCCTCGATTGTAAAAAAATATTTTCCGACAAGGTGATATACCCATCACGTTCCAAAAACTTAAGAGCGGCAATTGTTTTTACCACGCCCACATTAAACCGTTTACAGAAATCAGCAATATCGAAGTTAAAACTTAAGCCCTCGCCAGCACCAAATGCCAGCTGAAAGTAATTGCCCAGATAGTGATATATCTTTTTAATCTCGTCTAACGTAGGAAAACTATTGGCGTATTTAGCCTGCAGGGCCATCTGATCTGATTTATTGGACAATAGAACACCGTATGATCTTTTACCATCCCTGCCTGCCCTGCCGGCTTCCTGATAATATGCTTCTAAACTTTCTGGTAAATCCAGGTGAACTACAAAACGAACATCAGGTTTATCTATTCCCATTCCAAAAGCATTGGTGGCCACCATTACACGGATTATGTTTTGCTTCCAGTTTTCCTGCCTTTTAAAGCGTTCTTCCTTTTCAACCCCCGCATGGTAAAAATCAGCAGCAATGCCATTTCGTTTTAAAAACAATGCTATTTCCGAAGTTTCCCTCCGGTTGCGCACATACACCAATCCGCTGCCCTTTACATTCTTAACAATATCTATCAGTTTTCTGTGCTTGTCTTCATCGTTTAAAACCACATAACTCAGGTTTTTCCGAGCAAAACTCTGCACAAAAATCTTTGCATTTTTAAACTGTAATTTCTCTACAATGTCATTTCGCACAAACTGAGTGGCGGTAGCTGTTAAAGCCAAAACCGGCACCTTTGGATGGATCTCTCTGATGGCACTAACCAATAGATATGGTGGCCTGAAATCGTAGCCCCACTGAGAAACGCAATGCGCTTCATCAACCGCTATAAGATTTACATTCATGTAAGAGATCCGCTCTCTAACCAATTCAGAAAGCAACCGCTCCGGAGACAGGTAAAGAAATTTAATATTGCCATAAATGCAATTATCTAAAAGGATATCGATCTCTCTTTTACCCATGCCTGCATAAATGGCCACTGCATTGATCCCATTATCTTTTAACCCCTCAACCTGATCTTTCATTAAGGCTACCAGGGGCGAAATAACAATACATATTCCCTCCATAACCATTGCAGGTACCTGAAAGCAAAGCGATTTACCTCCTCCTGTTGGCAATAATGCTAAGGTGTCATTTCCGTTTAAAACCGATGCAATAATTTCATCCTGTGATGGCCTGAAACTATCAAATCCCCAGTATCGTTTTAATATCTCTACTTCACTCATAAAAAGGTTAAGCCCAAAACTATAAAAATGAACTGATATTACTAAATTGCGGGCTAATTAACACCCGTCGCTTATGAAAACATCATTACTACTATTATGTTTCCTACCTATACTTCATTTCAGCTATGCCCAGGAAAAAAAATGGGATGTCGAAAAATTTCATGGACCCACTAAAACGTTTAATATCAGCACAGACGAGGGTACATGGATGAATTTGGATGTAAGCGCCGATGGTAAAGATATCGTTTTTGATCTTTTAGGGGATATTTACACTATGCCCGTTACAGGTGGCACAGCTGCGTTGTTAAGCGGGGGCGTTGCCTGGGATGTTCAGCCGCGCTTTAGCCCCAATGGGAAGTATATATCCTATACCAGCGATAAAACCGGAGCCGACAACATCTGGATCATGAACCGCGACGGGTCTAATAAAAGGCAAGTTACCAAAGAAACATTCAGACTGTTAAACAATGCCACATGGATGCCAAACAGCGATTATCTGATTGCCCGGAAGCATTTTACTGGCAGCCGTTCTTTAGGCGCCGGAGAAATGTGGATGTACAGTATATATGGTGGCGAAGGTGTACAATTAACCAAAAGAAAAAACGATCAGCAAGATGCGGGTGAGCCTAACGTATCGCCTGATGGCAGATACCTATACTTTAGCGAAGATGTATCGCCAGGTCCTAACTTTGAATATAGCAAAGACCCTAATGGTGTAATATATGCGATCCGTCAGCTAGACATGATTACCGGCAAATTAACAGATCTGATAGAGCAACCAGGGGGTTCAGCTCGTCCTCAGATCTCGCCCGATGGCAAAATGATGGCTTATGTTAAACGGATCAGATTAAAATCTGTACTTGTTGTACAGAACATCAATTCCGGCGAAGAATGGACACTAACAGAAGACCTTACCCATGACCAACAGGAAACGTGGGCCATATTTGGTGTTTACCCCAATTTTGCGTGGACTCCTGATTCTAAAAACATCATTTTTTATGCTAAAGGAAAAATCAAAAAGATAGAGCTCAGTTCATTGGTTATTTCCGATATCCCTTTTAAAGTAACAAGCACGCAGACCATACAGGAATCTCTGCATTTCCCAAAACAAGTATTCAGCGCTGAGTTCACCTCAAAAATGATCAGACAGCTAACTACCTCACCCGATGGTAAGTTTGTTGTATTTAATGCAGCAGGATTTTTATATAAAAAAGAACTGCCAAATGGTACTCCTGAAAGGGTTACCAATGGTATTG
>NZ_JBFTNT010000162.1:0-9152 GCF_056397585.1 Pedobacter sp. 05L430
ATTCACCAGTGTATAGAGGATGTGTGTATGTTTTCACTAAAAACTATACACTGGTGATTTTTGAATCGATGTCTTAGGATAGTAAATATCTCAAAAACAAAAGTAACACAATTGAYGTGGATATGATAGCGAGTAAAGAATACTGATTCGTCCTCACGATCTTCTTACCCCATAATTCTATTTCATGTGGCGGCTTTTTTGTGATTTCCGATTCAAACCGACTCTTTTCCATCATTTTATATTCGATGTAGAGCAATACCACAAGATTTGCGATTGGAATAAGAATTGTTGCTAGGGAAATTTCCTTTTCTAACTTGGAAAGTGCAAAATATCCTGCGATTAGTATATTATTAAAGTTGAATAGCTTATCATGGATTCTATCAAAATGCTTCAACATATTTTTCAGAGCTTCCTCTTCGGTTTTTTTCCATCTCTGATCCATATCTGCCAGTTCTTTGTCAGTCATTAAGCCGTGCTCCTTTGCAAATTCGTCGTCCATTCTAATTATTTATTTTAATAAATTTAACTATTCCACAATACCGCCAGTAAGGCGATCTACAAATGAATTATAAATTCGCTCACCTAGTTCATCATTATACTCATCCGTAATATATTCAGAAGGGTCAATATTTCTAAGTTCCAGATTTACTGTAATATGACCGCTTTGCGCACCAATTTCCCGAAAGGTTAAATCAATATATCCCTGAAAGGCTTTTAACATAGTTTCCGCAATAGCGATGTCACTATATTCATCTTCCGGAATTAAAAAGTGGACTAATTTTGGCATATAAGCTAGCATTACTTCTAATATTGTCTTTGGTACTGCTAGGTCTTCATTAGTCTTTCCGTAAGCTACAATGGCTCTGTTAAAAGCGATACCGAAAATCAAATCTAATAAATTGAAGAAACTGGAGCCGATTGAGAAATGCTGCGAGATAATATGGTCCAAATATCGTGTGGTTGGATATTTGACACGAAAATCCATATAGTAATCCAGTTGCAAAAGCATAACCAATAAATCATCGAGCGTAATACCGATGATCTGCAGTTCCTCGTACACCAGTCCTTTATATAAATTTGACTTATCCTTTACCAGATTCAAAGCCGCTGCTAAGTCATGTTCCTGAATAATAATCAAATGATATAAACTTCGGAAATCATTCTGTAGTTCGATCCGGTACTCAAAGAACTCTATTGCCTTTTCTTTTAATTCAGGATTGAGGCGCCAGTTCTTTCCCAATAAATTAGATTTAAAATTCAAAAAATACGGATTTGAGCCCTCGTGGTTTAATCCCCTGTCTACCCAAAATAAAGCTTTGGTCAAATCACCAATTTGTTCATAGCAGTATGCAACCCAAAACAGACCATTTACATATTCAGCAAACAAACTATTGTCTACATCCAAAACATGATGAAACAAAGCAAGTGACTCCTGATATTTTTTATAGTGTTGTGCCAGTGTGATGCCTTTGCTAAATAGTGCTTGCGGTAAGTCCGGATCGATTTCAAGCGCCTTATCATAGCAACAAATTTCCTGGTCATGCTGACCTAAGTTACAATAGGTTGTTCCCAAATTCTTCCAACACTGCGCATGGTTCGGTTCCTTAGCCAAACTAAATTTATACTGCTCAATCGCTTCATTAAAGTTGCCAAGTGCATTTAGTGTATTTCCGTAATTAAAAAGCATCAAAGCACTATCTCCGCCCGTCGAAAATCTTTTGAAGAGATTTCGGGCCTGAATAATTTTTCCTTTGTCATTCTCTCTGAAACCTGCCTCAGCAAGTATGCAGGCTTTTGTTTTTAAACCATTGTCTGTTTCTCGAAAATCAAGCAACAGATTGATTGTATTTAACGCTTCATTATACTGATAAGTCTGATATAAACTCCAAGCTAACGCCTGATAGAGATTGTATTCGGTATTTCCACTGCTAATTAACCTCCTGAAAAGATAGATTGCTTGTTCATAATCGCCTTCGTAATATGTTTTCCAAGCGGCCAGTTCTATGTTGTCTTCAATTTTCAAAATATCAAAGTCACTTATAAAAGACTTTGCATTGAAAATGCGCTGTACATGGCCGGTTACCTCCGCCCAGTTTATTTCACTTAGTTTATTGGTTTTTGAAATCGAAAACTGAAATGTTTTATTGTTCTTGGCATAGTCTATATCATGATCATTAATCCACGACCAATATGCCTCATTAGCATCTGCATCGTAGATAATCAACATTACGGGCTCCAAGCGAACCCTATAATAATTTAGCGTTGTTCTCTTCAGTGCGACTTTAGCAAAGTTACCTACCTCTGTATTTTCTGTACTCTTTAATTGGATTGAAAAATTTAGACCCGTTACCTGCTCATTTAAGGAAATTTCAACCTGATAATCAATTCCGTAATCATTATTAGGTACATTATAATGCCAATCATTCGGGATATGTCCTTCCAGAAATTTTGAAGATTTTGTAGCTAGAACATGACTTACTGGGCGTTTTGGATTATTCATTCAGAAAGGGCTTAATCAATATTTTAGGGGTATTTTTTTCAGTTGCATTGTCTCGCCATCGATAGTCATCTGAGAAAGCAGTATACCTTTATATCGCAATTTCTTTAATGCTTTAATAGTTACTACTATTTCTGACTGCTTAACATTACATCCGAAAATCACTTCTCTTACCGCATCCTTCGGATAGACTATTATGGATTTTCCATTTTTAGAAACTGCTCTTATTTCTCTTTCATATGACCAGCGGGCTGCTTTAAACGTAGCCCAATAATAAAAGACATATGGTGTGTTCGCCATACCATCAATCTTCTGAACTTCATCAATATAATTTACCGGATACAGTACATAATCAGGACAAATGAGATTTAAATCAAACCCGATACACATTCCTTTATGTTTATCAGCATAATGTGACCACATCAAAACATCATCAGAAATTTCCGAAAAACAGCTAACCTTGAAGTCCTTCTTTTTCTCCTTAAGTACCTTATGATAATGAGAATTACCACCAATCTTATTGAAATGTTTACGGATTTCCTTTCTTGGAAGTCCATGTTTTGCGCCTGCTTCTAGAATAAATTGTTTTTCAATTTGCGGTGAAATGACCACATCTATCATCTTTTCATTACAGTCAAAAGGATCATTAAATTCGCCTGGATGGGTAAATTTAAAGGTGTTTGTCTTTAACACGTATTCTAAGCCATCGTGCAAATTGACGTATTTGAAATGACGGTCAGCTGATAACACTTTTTTCAGACCCTCATCCCCTAACTGTTTAAATTCAGTATCAGTTAGCATCTTTATTTTTTTCTTTTATTGAATAGCTATACCCCATCTTTTATAAGCTTCATCGCTATAAATGCCGACTGATCCACCTTTTGGAGGATTATTGTGCGTAAAATAGCTTGCCGCGTCATGGATTGGCTCTTTTTTGAAAGGGATATGAATTAACATAGCCGTCCCGTTATCAATTCTCTTTGTTAAAGCAGGTGGCCATTTACTGGACATTGCACGTACATTCCTGATACCCTCAGCGCCCAGATAAGCAACAATTATTGGGATTTTGCAAATGTCCACTGCATATTCGATTTCGAAAGGTACCCAGTCCAGGTCGTCATTGGTCGTATCTCCGATAATCAAAATCATGTTTTTACTATTGTTTAAACGCACTTTAAGGCTAGCTCTTAAAGTTTCCTTTGAACTGCTATCCCGAACTGCCGCAGTTTTATCATGGCTATTTACAATACTAAAACAGTCATCATCCTTACCGCACCATGCTTTAATCAGGTTATAATATTTAATGTCCGATTCTATCGGCACATTCGTTCCATTTGCATGGAAGGCAACGTATGTTCCGTTTCTATATGCCATAATTTGTATTGTGGTTTATTGGTTTAAGCTAAATAGTGATTTAAAAGGTCTTTTACTTCAAACAAATTAATATCGAAGTTCTCGACATCCGTAGGATGAATCACAACGATTAATTTATTACTGAAAATATTTTGTTCTGAAGCTTTAATAAACGATTGGGAAATTTGGGCTATTAAATTCTTCCTGTTCGTAGATATCCGGCCTCGGCCAGTTCCGATTAAAGGCAAAACAATAGGCTCGTTTTCACCTTTTGCAATGATAAATTGCCAAAGTTCATTTGTAGAAAGGAGTACGTTATCCAGCGTAGTTTGGGCGGTATTATTAAAATTCAAATCCGACATAGCTAGCAAATAAAATATCTCTGTGCCAATATTTATTCTTACAGTCGTCCCCATAGGATATTTTTTGTCCTTTCCACTTATTTTAGGATAGTGGGTACTTGCAATATTCACTAATGAATTGTCCAAAATCTGATCCAAAGCCTGAATCTGTTGCGGATAAAATGTATTGGTAAATTGACCCTGTAAACTGCCGGCAGCAATTACACCATTTGCGATATCTGTATCGAAAGTTGTGTTCGTACTGATAACTTTTTGACCTTTATAATCAAAGAGGTTTCCGATTCTAACTTCAATTTGCAAATCTTTACCCGAGACTTTGTATCTTATCCTTGAGATAGGCCTCCTGGTGCAAATAACTAATACCAATGAAACAAAAATCAAAATAAAAAAACTGTAGACTGGTAATTTTTCAGGATCAAAAAGCTTGAAAAAATCCATCATTTCAAACAACAGCCAAACTGCACCTAAAACAGCAAAAAAAGTTTTAACTGCATCGGTAGATAACAACGCATATTTCCAATAAGAACGCGTCTTGATGGATTGCCAGAAATAATTCATATTAATTCCAAGTGTTTGATTTTAGATAATGCCCGTTAACAATTGGAATATATCACTTCGATAGATAGAAATCACGATACCAACAGTACAAATATACTAAGTATTTCGCTTAACAACATGTTGTATCGTGCACTTACAAAACACTTAACGCCCCGTATCGATAAAATACATTACCTCTTTCAAGTCCAAAATATCTGCGTACCGAGCGTCAGCAAAAAAAAATACTTAAAACAGCACTTTCAGCTATTGCAAATCCCGCGGTAACACTAGCAATAATGCCTGAATTGGCAACAAAACCCACCAAGAACTTCTGAGGCTGAGTAACATGATCACGCATCCTTCAAATAATCAAACTCTATCCCTATCCTACTATTCAAAATTATTTAAGGATATTTTTTACCGAAAGAAACCGTTAAGTATAACAATAACTCATAATATTTGGAAAAACAAGGGAAGCGTTCAAATGACAAGAGCTTACTTATATATCCGCGTAAGCACGGATGAACAAAAAAGAAAAGGATACTCCCTTCCTGAGCAGGAAGACCATTTGCTGAAGCACTGTAAGTTTAATAACATTGAGGTTGCTGGCATCTATCAGGAAGATTTTTCAGCGAAGAATTTCAACCGCCCAGAGTGGAAAAAATTATTGACAGCAGTCAAGAAAGATTCGAAAAAAAAAGAGACCAACATTCTTTTCGTAAAATGGGACCGATTTAGCAGGAATATTGAATATGCCTACGAAATGATCGGCATACTCCGGAATTTCAATACAACTGCAATGGCAATCGACCAACCTATAGATTTCACTGTACCTGAGAGTACGGTAATGCTTGCCATATATCTATCAATTCCTGAAGCTGAAAATAACAGAAGATCATTGAATACATCAAATGGCATTAAAAGGGCAAAAATGATGGGAAGATACCCAAATAAGGCGCCTTTGGGGTTCATAAACTGCACGGCTTTTGACGGAAAAAAAGAAATTGTACATGTCCAACCTGCAGCTGATATCATAAAATGGGCTTTTAAACAACTGGCAAAAAATTCCTTCACTATAGAAACTGTCAGAAGAATGGCCTTTGCAAAGGGATTGAAATCTTCAAGATCTGCCTTCTGGAAGCTGGTACGAAACCCCGTGTACTGTGGACTAATCCCTATATCAGCAAAAGATCGGCCACAGGAACTAATTAAGGGAATACATGAACCATTGATTTCCGAATCGTTATTTAATGAGGTTCAAGCAATCATCAATACCCGAAGGAAAATCACATGCAAATCCGATGAGCTGAACAATTTTTTCTTCCTAAAGGGTTTCTTGGTTTGTCCATCCTGCGGTAGAAAATTACGCGCTAGTTTTTCAAGAGGTTCCACAAAAGCATATCCATACTATCATTGCTCGGACGACTGTAAAATGAGGATAAAAGCGGAACTTTTAAATGATAGCTATTGCAAGAGACTGCAAGAACTACAGCTTTCAGATGAGACAACAGAATTGTTTGGGCTTATTATGGAAGATTTAAATATCCGTGTACAGAAGATCGAGTATTTAAACAACAGAAGATTATTAACCAGGCAGCTCGAAGAGCAGCAATCAGCACTCTCAAAGGTTCGGAAATTGTTCGCCGAAGACAGGCTAGATTTTGATGACTTTAAAGAATTAAAAAAAGAGTATCAGACAATCAGCAATAATATCGGAATAGAGTTAAATAGTAATTCGGGGAAACTAAGGTTACTTGAAAAACAATTCCAAGTAGCAGATAGATCCTTCACTAAGATATTCCACAGTTATTCTGAACTCGATATCGTTGACAAAAAATATATTCTAAATCTGATTACTCCCACTATCAGCGATTTCAGGAAGGGTACAGTTTCTATACAGTTAAACAGAGCATTATTAAACATACTATCTTTCAAAATGCCGGTGAATACATTTGAGGCATTGAGCTTAAATACTGAACTAAAGAGCTTTACAGAGAAAAAAGTTCCAGTAAAACTCGCAATTGCAACAATGGCAAAGAACAATATCCAGATAAGTGAAACATACGCTGTAATAATTTTGGACTTTCTATATCGTATCGCAAAAACATACGATTTTAGAAGTACGGAAAACAGCAGAACCATAAGTAGAAATCGAACTAATACAAAACTTCGCAGAGACCACCATAAACCACCATTCTAGACCATATCTAAAAGAATCTAAGTCTTATCCGCAGTAAAAATCGAACTAATAATGGCCAGACACTAATAATCTGTCTTACAGATGTTTATTGCCATAAAAAAAGGAAACAACTCAATAGAGCTGTTTCCTTAAGTACCCGAGAGCAGATTCGAACTGCCACGCCGTTGCCAGCACCAGCCCCTCAAGCTGGCGCGTCTACCAATTTCGCCACCCGGGTATCTTGCTGCAAATATATATTTATTCGCAATATAATGTTAACCCATCATAGGCTAATTTAATATTATCTGGCAATTCTTTTTCAACAACCTGATGAAGCCCCATATTATGGCTTATATGCGTAAAATAGGTTTCCTTTGCCCCTATCTTCCGGGCAAAGTCAATTGCTTCATCTAATGTAAAATGAGATATATGCTGCTCTTTTTGCAAAGCATTTACAACTAGTATTTTAGCGCCTTCAATTTTAGAAATAGTTTCTTCAGAAATAGTTTTTGCATCCGTGACATAAACAAAATCATTTATCCGGAATCCCAAAATAGGAAGCTTATAATGCATTATATCAAGAGGGATTATCGTTGTCTCGCCAACAGAGAAAGCATCGTTAGCTATAGTATTTAAATCAATTTGTGGTAACCCCGGATAGTGTGCTTCAGCGAAAATGTAAGAAAATTCCTTTTTTAAAGCATGCTGAACACGTTCTGTTGCATATATCTCTATATTCTTTTTCAGCAGATAATTAAATGGTCTGATGTCGTCTAAGCCAGCAACATGATCTTTATGTTCGTGGGTAAACAAAATAGCATCCAGATCTTTAACATTTGCCCTAAGCATCTGGTATCTGAAATCCGGTCCACTATCAATAACAATGGTTCTATCCCCCGTTTCTATCAGAACTGATACCCTTAAACGCTTATCCTTATGATCGGCAGACCGACAAACTATGCAATTACATGCGATAACAGGAATACCCTGCGAAGTACCTGTTCCTAAAATCGTGATCTTCAAAATAGAGGAGTTACTGTCATACCACCAAACTTAGAAAAAATTGTTAAAAAAATACAATCTTACCTCAAGTCTACCACCTCTACACCCGGATACTTCTTAGCATCAAAAGCAAATGTAGATTCGGGGACCTTAACATTAGGCACAAAAGATTTTATAGAATAAGCATACTTGCTTCCATTCTTATCAAAGATCAGCACATTGGAAATCTGCTTAGCTACCTTATCAATACTTAATCGGATCTTGAAAAAAGACTTTTTAGTATCTATAGGCGATAGGTCGATCATTTGATAAACCTTGCCACCAACCTTACTATCTCCTGTATATAAGTACTTATACCCTTTTTCGTAAAGTGTAAAAATCTTTGCGGGGTTTATCACATCATCACTGTTGTCAACATTCGTAAGTTGTACTTCTTTATCATCCTTCAAATAAGTCCACTGGCTTTTACCATCACTTATTAAATCCTGGCTAGTCATGGCAACCTTGTATTTATTGGCACTGGCCTTTGCATACAATGTGCCTTGCTGCGTTTCTTTAATTTTTGCTTGCTGATTATCTACAGTAAAAGTGAAATCGGCTTTAACAACATCGTATAAACGATATTTTTTACTTACCTCTGCCAATATGGCTTTCGCCTTGGCATCGGTTTGAGCGTAAGAGGACAAGGTAACTCCCAACACAAACATCAACAACACTATCTTCTTCATCATGTTCTTTAATTATTTATTAAGCTCATTCAAGAACTGTTCCAAAGCGTAATCATCAGGTATTAAAACTTCTCTTGCCTTACTTCCTTCAAATGGGCCAACCACTCCTGCAGCCTCTAGTTGGTCAATAATACGGCCTGCTCTATTATAACCAAGCTTTAATTTTCTTTGTATTAAAGATGTAGAACCTTGCTGATGCATAACAATTAATCTGGCGGCATCTTCGAACATAGAATCCCTATCGTTCGGATCAAAATCAAGCTTAGCTGACTCTGCTGCCTCATCGATATATTCTGGCAGCTGATAAGCTTCCGGATAACCACGCTGAACACCGATAAATTCAGAGATCCTATCAACCTCCGGTGTATCAACAAATGCACACTGCAACCTGATCAGGTCATTTCCGGTAGACAATAGCATATCCCCCCTACCAATTAGCTGATCTGCACCACCGCTATCCAAAATAGTTCTTGAATCTATCTTAGACAATACCC
>NZ_JBFTNT010000163.1:0-9020 GCF_056397585.1 Pedobacter sp. 05L430
AGAGAAGTTAAGCCCACCAGAGCCGATGGTACTGCGGTAACACGTGGGAGAGTAGGTCGGTGCCAAATCTTAAGCAAAACCCTGTAGCTAAACGCTGCAGGGTTTTTGTGTTTATATACATTTCTGAAAGAAAAACCTTCTTAATAGCTATTCCATTAGATATAATTGACATTCATCTTAATGATGTTACAAATTATGAAAATAAATATTTCATAATGATAATGTATATCGCTAAGTTTAGTTCTTAAACACACACACAAATGAAAAAGAAACTATTAACTGCAGTAGCAGTATTGGCTTCCCTATGCGGGTATGCCCAAACAAAAGGTACCAATGCTTTAGGTTTTGGTATTAATTCACAAACAAGTAAATCTGAGGTCAGAAGTGAAACTGGAGCTACCGAGATTGAAAAAACAAAGGCAAATAATTTCACTTTGAGCTACGGATTATTTATAAAAGACAACACGAAATTAGGTCTTGATGTTAGTTATGGAAATCAAGATTATCGATATGTACAAGGATTATCTGGTTCAAAATCAAAAAGTTATGGAGCAGGTTTGAATTATCAGCAGTACTATCCATTGGTTAAAAAGCTATACGCCTTTGCTGGCGGTTCACTGGGATATGGTTATACGAAAACTGATAATGCCGATCCTAATTATGAAGACAGGAAAACGGATCAATATTCGGTTGGTGTAAATGGTGGTTTGACATGGTTTTTTTCTAAAAGATTTGCCATTGAATCCAGTTTATTATCAGCTAACGCATTCTACACTGTTGATAAACAAAATGGAAATAATTCCGGTGGTCAAAGTAGTTATGAAAATAGCTATACCAATTTTAATTTGAGCACTAGTGGAGCTTTCAATAACCTTGGTTTTAAAATCTATTTGCTATTCTAAAGCTTAATTTTACATCAAATTAATATCAAAATAAAGCACCTCAAATTGAGGTGCTTTATTGTTATGGTGTGTTTTTCACATTTATATTTAGAATTTTAAATAGTTTTTGGTTATTTATTCAATTTCGTATCAAGCGTAAAAATCGCTAAATTTAAGTGTCATGAGTAAAACTGCTAAAAATCCTTTGTTACAGAAGAAAATCTTTGTTCTCGATACTTCTGTTATTTTATACGATCATAACGCTTTCAATAATTTCCAGGAGCATGATGTTGCCATACCAATTCAAGTTCTAGAAGAGCTTGATAATATGAAAAATGGCAATGAAACACGTAATGCAGAGGCAAGGAGTTTTATTCGTCTTATGGATAATGCTTCAGGTAATAAAATAATGAACCAATGGATTCCTTTAAATGGCACTAAAAGTGGGCGATTTAAAGTGGTAATGGATAATAAGCCAGATCATGCTGATGCTGAGGCAATTTTTGGAGCCGGAAAGTTTGATCATCGTATTCTTAATGCTGCTTTAAGCTTAAAGCAAGAATTTCCAGAGAAAAAAGTGGTACTGGTATCAAAGGATATATGTCTGCGCTTAAAGGCAAAATCTCTTGAACTGTATGCTGAAGATTATGAAACTGGAAAGATTAAAAATGTAGATGAACTTTATACCGGTAAAACGGTTCTTTCTAAAGTTCCGGAACAACTTTTTGCAGAACTCAAAACTGAAGGCAGCATTAGCACTGAGTTACTGGATATTGTACCCCAATCTCCAAATCATTTCTGCATATTAAAAAATAGCCGGAAAACTGCAACTGCATGGTTCGACTCTACTACGCAACGCTTGTATCCGGTAGCGTCAAAGAAAATATTTAATATTTCGCCAAGAAACCATGAGCAGTCTTTTGCTGTACACGCTTTGCTTAATCCTGAAATTAAACTGGTAACTATTCAGGGTAAGGCCGGTACCGGAAAAACACTTCTTGCAATTGCCAGTGCATTGGAGCAACGTAAAGATTACAGGCAAATTTATGTAACCAGGCCAATTATTCCATTAAGTAATAAGGATATAGGTTTTTTACCGGGAGATGCTAAATCGAAGATAGATCCTTATATGGCACCAATATGGGATAATCTGAGGTTCATTAAAGAGCAGTATAATCATGATTTAAAGATGCAGGGAAGGATAGATGAGTTTGTAACTACAGGCAAAATCGTAATTACTCCCCTCGCTTATATTAGAGGAAGAACGCTTTCTAAAATCTTTTTTATTGTTGATGAGGCCCAAAACTTAACTCCACATGAAATAAAAACAATAATTTCGCGGGCAGGAGAAGATACCAAGATCATATTTACCGGCGACATATATCAGATAGATACACCTTATCTTGATGCCGAGAGTAATGGCCTGTCTTACCTGATTGAAAATGCAAAGAACCATCCACTATACGCGCACATTACATTAGATAAGGGCGAACGTAGTGAACTGGCAAATCTTGCAAACGACTTATTGTAATTTGAAAAATAAACTGGTTATCATGTTTAAAAAAGCTGTTCTAATAAAGAATCTAATCTTGTTGATTCCAATTCTGATGATATTATCGTGTAAACAAAAAGAACAAGCTGCAAGTCAGCTTGTTGAAGACCCGCATTCTTTCTCAAAACCATCTATAGCTGTAGTTGAACATCTGGATCTGGATATAAAGGTTGATTTTGAAAGTCAGCAGATTAGTGGGAAGGCAGTTTGGAAAATAAACAATAAGGCTAAATCAAATGAGATTATTTTTGATGATAGTCAGCTTAATATATCAAAAATCACTCTTGGTGCAGAAGAAAAGGAGACCACATTTACCTATGGCGAGGAGAAGGAGTTTTTAGGAAGGCCACTAAAAGTGGTTATTACCCCTGAAACAAAGTTGATAACCATTTATTATACAACCAATGCACAAGCAAGTGCTTTGCAGTGGTTAAACCCACATCAAACAGCAGGCAAAAAACGCCCATATTTATTTACGCAGTCAGAAAGTATTGCCGCACGTAGCTGGATACCTTGTCAGGATAGTCCAGGTATAAGGTTTACATACAATGCAACTGTTTCAGTTCCCAACGATTTGCTGGCTTTAATGAGTGCCGAGAATCCTGAAGTAAAAAACAGTACAGGTATTTATCATTTTAAACAAGTTCATCCTATTCCTTCATATTTATTGGCATTGGCTGTTGGTGATATTGAATTTAAAGCAGTAGATGAGCGCACTGGTGTATATGCTGAACCTTCGGTTTTAGCAAAAGCGGTATATGAATTTGCTGATATGGGTAAAATGGTAAATGCTGCTGAAAAGCTATATGGCCCATACAGGTGGGGAAGGTATGATTTGCTTGTGTTGCCTCCGAGTTTTCCTTTTGGAGGTATGGAAAATCCTAATCTGACATTTATTACCCCAACAATTATCGCTGGAGATCGGTCTTTAGTAAGTATAATTAGCCACGAATTGGCACATAGCTGGAGTGGTAACTTAGTTACAAATGCTACATGGAATGATTTCTGGCTTAACGAAGGCTTTACCAATTACTTTGAAAGAAGGATCGATGAGGAGATTTTTGGTAAACAGGAAGCCGAGATGCAGGAGGAATTTGCGAAAAAGGCTTTGGAAGATGCTGTAAAGGAAATGGGCGATACCAGTAAGGATACTTATCTGAAAACTGATTATACTGGAAGAAACCCCGATGAGGGTACTAATGATATTGCTTATGAAAAAGGCTATTTCTTTTTAAGGACAATTGAAGAGGCAGTAGGAAGAGAAAAATTTGATACTTTTTTAAGAGGCTATTTTGATGGTCATGCTTTTCAATCTGTTTCTACCGAACAGTTTCTAGCTTATCTGAATGAGAATCTAATTAAAGGTAATTCTGATCTTGAGAAGAAAATTAGGGTAAATGACTGGGTTTATGGCCCTGGTGTTCCATCAAATATCGCTTATTCGAAAGGTCTGTGGGCTAAAGATGGAAAGTTCGCTAAAATTGATCATATAGCATCGGTATGGAATAAAAATGAATTGAAAGATACTTCAGTGTTGACTAAAGAAATCGTTACAAGTAATGAGAAGAAATTCTTTATCAATCTCCTGTCACCTGAAATGACTGCAAAGCGAATGGCTGACTTAGATCGTCAGTTTAACTTTACCGGTTCTAATAATACTGACATTCAGTTGGCATGGTACACATTGGCCATTCGCCATCAGTACACTGCTGCCAATAAAAGAATAGAAGATTATTTAATAGAAAATGGAAGAATGTGGCACATCATTCCTTTGTATAAAGAAATGATAAAAACGCCAGAGGGTTTGAAAAGGGCCAAAGAGATTTACAAAAAAGCAAGGCCTAATTATCATCCTATGACTTATCTGGCGATAGATAAGTTTTTAAAGTAATGTAATAATTTGAAAGTGCAATTGTCTAAACTAAATTAATATAATTCGAATTAGTTGTAGCGGAATGACGATTAATCTCGTTATATATTAAATAACAGTTTATAAATCAATTCAACTTAATCATATTATGGATTCATTACACCCTTTTCACCAGAATATAGAACATATTAAGAATGATGCTTCTTCTCAATTTCTTATTGTAGATAGTGATGATATAAAACAGGTAGAATCATTAGCGATTATGTTCCCAAGGCTAACCAGTTTGATCAAAAACAATGGAAATAAGAATTTTCTAATCAATTTCCGTGATGAGCAGCAACGGTCTCTTATTGTAATGGTGGTTTCTAAGAATAGAATTCCGATGGCAAGCTAAAGATTCTTTTTGCCCTTAGTTAGTGTGGCACCAAGGCTTGCAATGATTACAAAAGTTACTGCCAACCATTGATGCAGGGTGAGGTGTTCTTTTAAAAACACTAGCCCGAATAATGCTGCAGCTGCTGGCTCAAGGCTCATCAAAATACTAAAAGTACGCGCTGGTAATTTCTTAAGGGCACCAATTTCCAAAGTAAATGGAATAGCACTTGATAACAATGCCAGCGCACCGCCGCTTAAGATCATAATGGGTGTGAAATTGGATAAGCCCCCGCTTCCAAAGCCGAAAGGAACCACTACAATAGCGGCGAATATCATGCCTACGGCTACTGCTTGTTCTCCATCCATAATTTTAGCTATTCGGCCGCCAAGAAGAATGTAGCCTGCCCAAAAACCTCCGGCCAGCAATGCAAGTGACGCACCAATTAAATCAATACCTTTTTCATTCCAGGGTGCAATAAAAGCTATTCCTATTGCAGCCAAAAATACCCAAAAGAAATCTAATATACGTTTGGATCCGCTTACAGCTAATAAAAGAGGTCCAATAAATTCGAGTGTTACACCTAAACCCAGTGGGATCCTTTCTATGGCCATATAGAAAATAACATTCATTAATCCTAGCGATATACCATAAGGGATAACGGCTTTCCATTGTTTTGCTGTGAAACGCTTGAAATTTGGTCTGTAGGCACCCACTAAAATAATTGCAGATAAACCTATCCTCACAGATGCAGTACCGGTTGCCCCGAGTGCAGGAAATAATCCTTTGGCTATTGCGGCTCCGGCTTGAACGCTAATTATAGACAATAGTACGGCAGGGAGGGGTGGTATATTTATTAATTTATTGGTGCTCATTGATAGATGGTGATGGGAGGGATAACCCTGCAAATTTAAGGATTTGATTAAATAAAAAAGCACCGAAATCCATCGGTGCTTTTTTATTTATCAACTAAACCTAAACTATAAATACTAACCAAATATTTATATCACAAATATAAGGTGGATTATAATAGGCAGATGTTAAGAAATGTTAAATTGAATTATTGGTAATATTTTGCTAATTTTGTTAGTAATGAAAAGATCTGGGACGGCTGATTTACCTTTGCATTATGGATATGTTCCTAAATGGCTGGCAGAACGTATGTCGCGTTTGGGGTTGGCAATTACAGAGGCAATAATTATCGAGTATGGTACAGCTGAAGTATTGCGGAGATTAAGTGATCCCTTTTGGTTCCAAAGTTTAGGTGCTGTGATGGGTATGGATTGGCATTCTTCCGGAATCACCACTTCAGTTATGGGTGCCTTAAAGGCCTCAGTTAACCCTCATTATAAAGAATTAGGCATATATATTTGTGGAGGCAAAGGCAAAAAATCCAGACAAACTCCGGATGAACTACTTAAATTTGGAGAACGCACCGGGTTAAATGGTAATGACTTAGTACGAAGCAGTAAGCTAAGTGCAAAGGTTGATAATACCGCTTTACAAGATGGGTTTCAGTTGTATATGCATAACTTTATTGTAGACAAGCACGGGTTGTGGACTGTTGTGCAGCAGGGAATGAGAGATGGAAGTTCGACTGCACGTAGGTATCATTGGCATTCGTCATCATTAAAATCCTTTGTGGATGAGCCCCATACAGGCATTTGTGGGAAAAACCAAGGACAAATTTTAAATCTTGTGGCCAAAGAAGCATTACTTTCCCGTAATGCTATGTTATCAATGACAGCAGAGCATCCGGAACGAATGATAGGAGAAGTGCGTAAACTCGTCTTGCCAGCGCATCATGACGTTAGGGCTAAAGATGTAGATCTTAAACGTTTGGGTGCGATGCTGTGGTTAAGTCATGAAAAGAACCCTAGTGATTTTGAAGAATTGCTGCTACTTGAGGGAATGGGACCTAGAACTCTGCAGTCACTTGCATTAGTAAGTGAGGTTATTTATGGTACATCTGCTCGATTTACTGATCCGGCCCGTTTCTCATTTGCACATGGAGGCAAGGATGGGCATCCATTCCCAGTGCCTTTAAATGTTTATGATGAAACGATTAGTGTACTAAGCAAAGCAGTTTATAAAGCAAAAATAGATCAAGCCGATAAGCTTCACGCTATACAAAAGCTAAGCGAACTGTCTTTCAAAGTTGAAAAGGACTTTATTCCTAATGATAATTTTGAAGAGCTTATAGAAAAAGAGAGAAACGACTCATGGAAATATGGCGGTAAAACAGTTTTTGGTGATGCAAAACCACCGAATGGCGGACAATTGAATCTGTTTTAAAATTATGAGGGAAAATAGCTTAACCCTCATAATTTATAAATTTTATAAGCTTGCCACAAATGGTGCTTTTCCAATAAAATCAGTTTCTAAGATCTGATCTATGAGAAAATGTGCCAGATCTGTTGTACTAATCTTTTCACCAGGGCTGTCTTCCAGACTTACAGTCAGGTTTCTTACTTCTTCCGTCTGTTCAATCCATGGTAACCGTACCATAGTCCAATCCAAGCCACTCATTTTTACTATTTCAAAAGCCTTTTCCTTGTCGGCTACAAATACTGGAAATGTCTCCTTCATCCATGTGGATGCCTGAACTGTTTTCATACTTTTCTTATCTCCCGGAACATCTATATTCAGCCCGGTTAAGAATATATATCTTTTGATCTGCTGCTTATTCATAGCTTTTATAATGTTGTGAGCTGCTACACTTGCTATTAGAGGCTCATCTTTTGCTTGTCCAAGAGCACTTATCACAACTCCACAGTTTTTAATAAGCTCATTCGCTGTTTCTAAATCTTTTATATCTCCTCTTACAATCTCCAAATTGGGATGCAGGTAATTATAAGATGATGGATTTCTGATTAGTGCTTTGACTGTATAACCTTGATTTAATAGTGTTTTTAGTAAATAGCTTCCAGCTTTACCAGTTGCGCCAATTAGGGCGACTTTTATATGATTAGTCATTTTTAAAATTCCAATGTGAAAAGAATAATTCTTTCTAAATATTATTAGGGATACGATTGTAACATAGGAAAAAAGGCAATAAAATAGCCTTCCCGCTATAGGTTTGGATTTTTGGTAATCCTATTTAGATATGTGACTAATGTTAATATGATTCAAATATATAAATAATCTGGCTGTAAATCATTACGTCCCCCAACATTTCAGTATCTTTAATTATTGTTATTTGTAGCATAATTGAAAATTTTAACGTCTTAAGGTTATGAAAAAATTATTATTCCTATTGTTTATTGGATTTGCCATGGTAAGCTGTAACACAGCGAAACAGGCAGGAAGTAAGGGCTTAGTTAAGTTAAGCGGTAAAATTGAAAAATTAGGGATGACCACATTCCAGTATGGTACCCATATTTTAACAGTGGATGCTAAAACCTATGCATTAAAAAGCAGTAAGGTTGATTTAAATGCTTATGTAAATAAGGAGGTTACCTTAAAAGGAACAAAGGTTGATGGTTATCCTATTGAAAATGGCCCGGACTTAATAGAGGTAGAAGAAGTTACTTCCAAATAGAACAGGAAAGTTTAAAAGGTTATCTTCGCCAAAAAAAGTTTAAATGCTAGAAATTGTTTATCAGGATGACCATTTAATTGCAATTAATAAACCTCATGGCCTGCTTGTGCATCGGTCGTCGATTGCCAATGATGCAAAAGAATTTGCATTACAACTTTTAAGAGATCAGGTAAACAGACATGTTAGCCCTGTTCATCGTTTGGACAGGAAAACAGGTGGTTTGCTACTATTTGCTTTTGAAAAAGATGTAGAAATAGCAATGCATCAGCAGTTTCAAAATGGTTTGGTTCAAAAGAAATATCTTGCGATTGTTAGAGGGTATGCGCCTGATAGCCAGGATATAGATTATCCTCTTGCAAAAGAAAATGGAACCATTCAGGATGCTTTTACTGCTTTTATAACTTTAAAGAGGGCAGAGCTGGATGTTGCCTTCGGTAAACATACCACCTCAAGATATTCCTTAGTGGAAGCTACACCAACAACCGGAAGAATGCATCAGCTTAGAAAACACTTTGCTCATATTTTCTATCCTATAATTGGCGACCGCAAGCATGGGTGCAATAAACAAAATAAACTGTTTAAAGAGCAATGGGAAATGACTACGATGTTATTACATGCATCAGAACTTATATTTAAGCATCCGGTAACCAATGAAGAAATTCACCTTAAAGCCCCTCTTCAAGAGGAGTTTAGAAGAGTGATGGAATTAATGAAATGGTAAAAAATAATTATGATTAATGTTACTTGCGCCATAATAGTGGATGATTCCAATAGCATATTGGTTACTCAGCGCAGTGCATCAA
>NZ_JBFTNT010000164.1:0-9018 GCF_056397585.1 Pedobacter sp. 05L430
AAGTTTGCTGCTGGAACGAATACATCTGCCTGCAGATGATAAAAAGCACATGCCCCCTAAGAGTAAATCTCAGTTAACGAGTGAGGAAATTGCCATTTTAGCTTTATGGATAAAGGGTAATGCTGATTTAAAGAAGAAAGTTTTAGATCTGCCAAAAAACGATTCTTTGAGAGTACTGTCCGCGTCATTGTTKGGGCCTGTAACATCTGTCGAAGAAAATTATGATTTTGGAGCAGCWGATGAGGCAACGGTGAAGAAGCTAAATAACAATTACAGAGTGATTTACGCGCTCGATAAAATATCGCCAGCCTTAGAAGTAAATGTTTATAATAGAAGTATTTATAAGCCTGAAGCTATAAAAGAACTGATGCCTGTTAAAAAGCAGATTGTATCCTTAAATTTGAATAATTTACCCATTAAAGATGAGGAATTAAAGACAATAGGGGCGTTTGAAAATCTGCGGAAGATAAATTTAAATTTTACGGATATTAAGGGCGATGGGCTTAAGTACTTAAAATCCTTAAATCATTTAAATGCATTATCCTTATCAGGAACAAAGGTTAATTTTAACTTTGTTAAGCAGCTTGTGAGTATGAAAAGCCTTAAAGAGCTGACCTTGTGGAACACTGGTTTAAATGAAGGCGAGATAGGCCAATTACAGAAAATGAATAAGGAGCTGGCTATAATAGGCGGTTTTAAAGATGATGGCAAGAGTCCGGTTAAATTAAATCAGCCCCGGTTGAGTACAGACATTTCTATTTTTAAAAATTCGTTGACCCTTCAGGTAAAACACCCTGTAAACGGAGTGCAAATCAGGTACACCACAGATGGTTCAGAACCTGATAGTCTTAAGTCACCTTTATATGATAAAGAAATTGTTATTAAGGAAACCACTACGCTAAAAGCAAAAGCATATAAAGCTGGTTGGTATAGCAGCGACGCAATAGTTTTTAACTTTTACCAAAGCAATTATAAGCCTGATAGTATTGCTTTTTTAATGCAGCCAAATGAAAAGTACAGGTCTGATGGAACAAAGATATTGGTCGACAATCAGCTGGGTGATTTTGATATTAATACAGGTAAATGGATTGGTTTTAGAGAAAATAACATGGAGACCATCATGTTTTTTAAGCAGGCTATTTCTTTAAAATCGGTAACACTAAATGTAATGAGACAAATCTCTGCATATATTTTACTTCCACAGGAGGTTGAGATTTGGGGTGGTGCAGATAAGAAAAGTCTTCGCTTATTAAAGGTAATAAAAAATCAAATGCCGCTTAAAGATGAAGGGAATGCACTTGTAAAGTTAGATGCAAAATTTGAACCACGAAGTGTCTCATGTTTAAAGATAGTGGGGAAAAACTTTAAGAAACTACCTCAGTGGCATCCAGGAAAGGGCGAGCCAGCATGGATATTTATTGATGAGGTATTCTTGAACTAAGCCATTTTACCAGTTCAACTGCACCATTGTAGTTTTCGTATGTTGAGGGAATGCGGGTTCCATCAACATATTCATTATAAATCCATGGGTCGCCAAGGGCAAAAACAGTACCCTTACCGTATTTTGCAGTAGCCATGATAACATCGTTCTGTTCTGTTACTAAAGCCTGGGCAGGTGGGTTCAATTGAAGAATTGAAAGTTCTTTTATGTAGAATTTTTTGGAGGCAGTAAACACCTCATTTCCGAACGGAATATTTACGGTTCCTGTTTCATAATTTTTTCCTTTCACCATGTTTCGGCTTTTATTGGAAAAGTTAATGCCGAAATTTTCTGCGAGGATATTTAACTGCGTAAGGTTAGTGTTGGCACTATCGTTGGCTAATAAGACCAGTACTCCTCCGGCTTTTACCCATTTGGTAATTGCTTTTATATGATCTTTGTTAATGTAATTTGGGTTAGGGTTTTCCTTAGTATTATCCGGATCTACAATGATATATACATCGTTGCCCTTTAAGGATTTAAGTGTTGGCCCGTTGTCAAGATTTTTGATCTGAAATCCATTCTTTTTAAAAATATCTCCAAGTATAGAATAGCCATTTAGTGTTTGGTCCTCCCAAGTGTAATGAAACCTGATTTCATTTCCATCTTTGTTCTTTTTTGTTTCATGATTGAAAAAATTATCAAGCGTAACTACCTTATCCCGTTGTGCATTTGAAATAGATACGGAGCTGAAAAGTATCATCAAACTAAAACCAAAATTCTTTAATCTCATTTTTATATTATTTGTTCTTGTTATATTTTATCCACGGTCCCTTTTCCGGTTTCCGGTGAACCTTTCATAAATTCCTGCCAATTTTCAGGCAAGTGTTCGCCAGCGAAGTGAATATGTGTATGCGGTGCACGGAAAGATAAACATTTTTCAAGATGAAAAACCCTGCGTACCTGAATATGCTAATACGGTTGATTACTTAGCTAATAGTGGCAATAGATTAGCTCTAAGTATTACTCAAATTGCACTTGCAATCAAGAATGAATAATTTACAATAGGATTAAGAAAATAAAGAACCATGAAGAGAAATCTTATTCATACCATGGTGCTCACAACTTGTATGGGTATCATTCAATCATTTAGTTATGCTCAACAGGGCGCGTTGCCTAAACAAGCAGATCGTTGGAGCATTGAGGACAATGGCAGTATAAGCTGGTCCATTAAAAATGAATTGCCGCATACTGATCATATTGAGATGGCGGGAGAAAAGGTAGCACTATGGGTTGAGTATGGTTTAGATAGCAACAGAAAATCGAAGATTAGCAGAACAGTTGTATTTCCAACTTTTAGAATGTTGCCTGATGGGACAAGAACACATATTTCTTATTCTTTTCAGGATAATGAACTGCCAAGGTTTTATATAAACAACAGGTTATTAGATTTTTCTATTGAGAAAAGTGGCAAATCTGGCACATTAGGTTATAGTATTAAAAAGATAAATCATAAAGGGATTATGAAGGTTTCTGCCGAAACAGGTATGCCTGTTTTAACGGAAATAGAAAGAGAGCTTTTTCCTTCTGTGGATAGGCCTATGGCTATTGAGAAATTTATTTTTACTAATAAATCAGATAAAGACCAAACCATTTCAATGGAATATTTAAGACGTGAAGTAAGAACAGATCCTTCTAAAAGTAAAGTACAATCTCATTCGGTAATAATGGGTACAATAGGAGAAGGCAGCCGCCTTTTGAAAGCTGGTAAATCAATAACCTTTGCCGTTTATTATCTCGCAACAGATACACCACAAAATATAGAGGCCATTAATCCTGATCTGGAAGAACAAAAAAGGGTAGAAAGGATCGCTGAGATTCAGGCGCCACTTAAACTAGAAACTCCTGATGATATACTTAATACAGCATTTGAGTTTGCTAAACTAAGAGCTACGGAAAGTATTTATAAAACAAAGGGCGGCTATATGCATGGACCGGGTGGTTTGGCTTATTATGCTGCAATATGGGCTAATGATCAGGCAGAATATGTTAACCCATTCTTTGCATTTTTGGGAGACAGGGTTGGCAATCAGTCCGCAATGAATTCTTATCGTTGGTTTGCAAAATATATGAATCCGGATTATAAGCCAATTCCAAGTTCTATTGTTGCTGAAGGGGATGCGGTATGGAAAGGCGCTGGAGATAGAGGGGACCAGGCAATGATAGCTTATGGCGCATCACGCTATGCTTTGGCGAATGGAAACATAGACTCAGCACGCGTATTGTGGCCCTTGATTGAATGGTGCCTGGAATTTAGCAGAAGAAAAATGAATAATGAGGGGGTGGTGAATTCTGATAAAGATGAACTTGAGGGGCGTTTTCCTGCCGGGAAAGCAAATCTGGCCACAAATACCTTATACTATGATGCGTTGCGATCTGCAACGCTACTAGGGAAGCTACTGAGCAAGCCGAAGACACAAATAGACGGGTATCGTAAACAGGCAGATGCATTGAAAATCAATATTGAAAAGTATTTTGGTGGGAATGTTGAAGGTTACGAGACCTATAAATATTACGAAGGGAATGATGTGCTACGTGCATGGATATGTTTGCCGCTTACCGTAGGAATATTTGATAGAAAAAAGGGAACGATCGATGCCCTGTTTTCTCCACGTTTGTGGACTGCTGATGGACTAGCCACACAGGCCGGTAAAGAAACCTTCTGGGATCGTTCTACACTTTACGCATTAAGAGGAGTTCTTGAAGCCGGAGACACTGAAAAAGCGATGGATTTTATAAAATATTATTCGAGAAGGAGGTTACTTGGCAATCATGTTCCATATCCCGTGGAGGCATATCCTGAAGGCAACCAACGCCATTTGTCTGCAGAAAGTGGTTTGTATTGTAGAATATTTACTGAAGGACTTTTTGGCATACGACCTATTGGATTTAATAGCTTTAATTGCGCACCAAGAATGCCAAAGGCATGGAACAAGTTTGCGTTGCGAAATATCCACTCTTTTGGAAATGTATTCGATCTGGAAATATCAAGAGCCGGAAAAGATAAACTGGCAATTGTGGTCAAGAAAGCCGGTAAGGTAAACAAATATCAAGTAAAAGTAGGTGCAACTCAATTGATCAAGTTATAATTATAAACTTTTAATCCGTCATGAATAAATCCATTCTGTTTTTTAGTATTCTGCTTGTCTCTTTTAGGTTAATATCTTTCGGACAATCCGAAAAACAGATTATTGTAGATACTAAAAATGCGTCGCTTGTTTTTACTGTTGGTAATAATAATAAACTTTATCAGAGTTATTTGGGTCAGAAGCTAAATAGTTCAGTTGATGAGGGTTTGCTAAGATCTACGCGCAGGGAAGCTTATATAGGAGCTGGAATGGGTGATTTGTTTGAGCCGGCTATAAGAATTGTCCATGCTGATGGAAACCCATCACTTGATTTAAAATACGTAACCGATAAAACAGAAAAGGATGATAATGTAACGGCTACCACAATTACGCTTAAAGATCCGCAATATGCTATTGAAGTAGTGCTTCATTTTACTGCTTATAAAAATGAAGACATCATTAAGCAATGGACAACTATAAAACACAATGAGAAGAAACCCATAACACTCACAAACTATGCTTCTTCAATGCTTCATTTTGATGCCTCTAAGTATTGGCTTAGCCAATTTGATGGGGATTATATGACCGAAATGAGAATGAAAGAAACACCGCTTACAACAGGTATCAAAATTCTGGATAGTAAACTGGGGACACGTGCTCAAATGTATCGTGCTCCGGCATTTTTTCTTTCATTGAATAAACTTGCAGACGAAAACAGCGGTGAATTGATTGCCGGGACATTGGCATGGTCGGGTAATTTTCAATGCTCTTTTGAAATAGATCAGCAGAATTCATTACGTATGGTTACCGGTATGAATCCTTACGCGTCAGAATATAAATTGTTGCCTGGTAAAACGTTCGAAACTCCTGCTTTTATATTTACCTATTCTAATAAAGGCAAGGGGACGGCCAGCAGAAATTTACATAGATGGGCAAGAAGGTATGGTGTGTTGGATGGAGACAAGCCGAAACTAACATTATTGAATAATTGGGAAGCTACTCACATGGATTTTAACCAGGATATTTTGGTTGAGTTATTTGATGGGGCAGATAAGTTAGGTGTGGATCTGTTTTTACTGGATGATGGGTGGTTTGGCAATAAATATCCGCGCGATGCTGATAAAACTGCATTAGGAGACTGGCAGGTAGATAAGAAAAAATTGCCTGGCGGTTTAGGCTTTCTTACAAAAGAAGCAACTGCAAAAGGGCTAAAGTTTGGAATTTGGATAGAACCGGAAATGGTGAGCCCGAAAAGTGAGTTGTATGAAAAACATCCTGACTGGATTTTGAAATTACCAAACAGAGAGGAAGCTTATTCCCGTAATCAATTGGTATTGGATCTGATTAACCCTAAAGTGCAGGATTTTGTATTCCATATGGTTGATGACCTGGTTTCAAAGAATCCTGGTATTGCTTTTATAAAATGGGATTGCAATAGAATGATGACAAATACATATTCGCCATATCTTAAAGAGAATCAGGGAAATTTATTTATTGATTATACCAAAAGTTTGTATGATATTTTAGAGCGGATAAGAAGAAAACATCCTCATTTGCCCATTATGCTTTGTGCAGGTGGAGGTGGTAGGGTTGATTATGGTGGATTAAAGTATTTTACAGAATTTTGGCCTAGCGATAATACTGATGGGCTGGAACGCATTTTTATTCAATGGGGTTATCTTAACTTTTTTCCATCTGTAGCGGTTTCAAGCCATGTAACTTCTATGGGTAAACAGTCGCTTAAGTTTCGTACGGATGTTGCAATGATGGGCAAACTTGGGTACGATATTCGGGTGAAAAATTTGACTGATGCAGAAATTATATTTAGCAATGAAGCGGTTAAAAATTATAAACGCATTAGCAATGTAATTTGGTTTGGAGATTTGTATCGACTGATTTCACCTTATGAGGAAAACAGAGCGGTTATGATGTATGTGAGTGAGGATAAAAATAAAGCAGTTTTGTTTAATTACCTCCTCAATTTCAGACGTAAAGAGTATATGGGAAGAGTTACTTTAGAAGGGCTTGATCCGTTAAAACAATATAAAATTAAGGAGATTAATCTGTTGCCAGATACAAAATCAACACATCCGGATAACGATAAAGTTTATAGTGGAGACTATCTGATGAAGGTTGGGTTAAATCTTTCTCCAGGGAAGATCACTCCATTAAGCAGTTCTGTTTTTGAAATTGTAGCAATGAACTAGCTTCCAGGGCTTATCTAAATGACAATCTGGTTGAAGAATATGCTAACGCAACAGACAAAAATGCGGGCAAATTTCTCTTCATTAGACTAATCAAATATTTAAACCTAAACAATCTTAAACCATGATTAGTAGAGCATTTTCTATTCAGTGGTGCCTTCTGGTGCTTCTGTTATGCTGCTGTAGTTTTGATGGCTTTTCCTCCTTCCAGCAATTTATTGTTAAAGGAAAAGTATCGGATGCCAGCGGCGGCTTACCTAGTGTAAGTGTTAAATTAAAAGGTACTTCAACAACCACCAGTACCGATGTAAATGGAAACTATTCCATCACAATTCCTAATGGCTCAGGAACCCTGGTATTTTCTTCCGTGGGTTTTGCAGTTCAGGAAATACCTGTTGCTGATCGGTCAACAATTAATGTAACTCTTGTAACCGAAGATAAAACATTAAGCGAAATTGTTGTGGTAGGTTATGGAACACAAAAGAAATCGGATATAACAGGATCCATTGTTTCTATTAATGAAAAGTCATTAAGAGAGGTGCCTGTTGCCAATTTATCTCAAGCGCTGCAAGGCAGGGGTTCCGGTATAGATATCCAGAAGGGAAGTGGTAATAGTAAACCTGGAACTGCACCTGTTATCAGGATAAGAGGTGCCAGGTCAATCGGAGCTGATAATGACCCGCTTTTTGTAGTTGATGGTATACCTTATAATGGAAATATTAATGATATAAATCCAGACGACGTAGTGTCTGTAGAAGTGTTGAAAGATGCATCATCTACCGCTATTTATGGGTCAAGAGGAGCTAACGGAGTAATTCTGGTAACTACCAAAAGAGGAAAAGAAGGGGCGCCAGTAGTAACTTACAGTGGTTACGCCGGAGTAACTAAGAATTTGGGCAAGATTGACGTGATGGATGGTAAGCAGTTTGAAATGCTAAAAAGATGGGCTGTAGTTAACGGTAATTTCGACAAGAATAACAAGCCTATTTTTACCGGAATTGATGATCCAAAAATATTAACTAGTGGTATTTTCTCTGCAGAGGAACTAGACGGCATTGCAAGTGGACGAAGCACTGATTGGCAGGACCTGATATATAAAAATGGAATAAAGACCAATCATCAGGTAGGTGTTTCAGGTGGGACAGAAAAAACGCAGTATTCCGTTTCGGGGGGATATTTTAATGAAACGGGCATTTATCCCGGACAAGCTTATGAACGATATAGTGTGAAATTGAGCGTTGATCAGCAGTTGGGTAAATATTTTAAGGTAGGATTAAACTCCTTAAATTCATTTAATACCACCAAGGGAGAAGGAGCGAATCCAATGGGACAGGTTCTGCGGGCAAGCCCATTGGCTACGCCATATGATGCCGATGGTAAGTTATATGGATTTGTGCCGGGCAGTGCCAATCAGGTATGGAATCCACTTGGAGACTTTGTTGAAGGAGCCAAAGTAGAAAACAGAAAAAGATATGGAACTTTTACAACACTTTATTTAGAAGCAGCAATAGCTGATGGTTTGAAGTACAGGTTTAATGCAGGCGCTGAGGTGAAATCTGATGTTTACGGTAACTTCTTTGCCAGTGCTACTTCTGATAATTTGGGCGGATTGTCTAAGTCAAATAATAAAACAGGCTTCCGTTCTAATTATACCTTAGAGAATATTTTAACTTACGATAAGGTGATTGCTGAAGATCATAAGTTGAATTTTACCGGATTGTTTAGTTATCAGCAATCACAGAATCAATCAAATTCATTTAGTAATAATGACCTTCTGGCCGATAACCTTTGGTATTACAACCCGGCTTTGGGCTCGAATCTGGTTGGTAGCGGTAGTTACTCCAAATGGTCAATCATTTCTTATATGGGAAGGATTAACTATGGATTTAAAGATAAATACTTATTAACCTTAACTATGCGCTCGGATGGTTCATCGAGACTTGCTCCCGGAGGTAAATATAAAGTGTTTCCATCTGCTGCTGCGGGATGGAATATCATTCAGGAAAATTTCATGAAGGACTCAAAGGTATTTACAAATTTAAAACTGAGAGCTAGTTACGGTGTTGTTGGAAATACATCCATAGATCCTTATGAAACCCTGGGTAGTTTATCTGGAGCAGTTTATAATTTTGGTGATAAGACTACAACTGGCTTATACCTTTCTAACGTTCCTAATCCAAATTTAACGTGGGAAAATACCGCTACTGCTAACATCGGTTTAGATTTTGGTATTTTAAACAATCGGATTACAGGATCAATTGAGGCT
>NZ_JBFTNT010000165.1:0-9013 GCF_056397585.1 Pedobacter sp. 05L430
GCATAATAAAGTGCTCTTAATACCGCCTGTATTTCCTTAAAATACTTGCTTTTTCGCGCAGACAAATCAGAGCATAGCGAAAGCAACTCCATTGTGTACTTGTTAAATCCATTGGAGAAAGTTCTTCTATAGTGATTTCCAATTTACTGAAGCATTGAGATACGGGTAAACCATGGACTGCCGCTATCCTGGAAATATCCAGTATCACAGATTCCACTTGAGCATAGTTTTGCATGCTTGAGATCTGGTAAATCAAGGAGTCTACCATCTCATTTATTGTCATCTTTTTATTAATGGAATAGGTCATTCTTTGATATACATCTTAAGATATTGGTTAAAACTCGCCTCTATTAACTGATAATCTGCGGGTATCTCTGCATCACTTCCATGGTAAGTTACCAGTCTTGTTCCACTTGGTTTGTTATCTAGTATTTTGTAAAAGATATTGGCGTAATAATTATACAAACTTGCTGAATACTGTATAGAATTATCAATTCGTCCATAGGTGTACAGGTTTTCAGCAAAGGAATTGAAAAAGTACAGGCCATTATAATTACTGAAATCGAGCTCAGTGAAATTACCATGCATGAAGTGTATATTGAGTTCAGAAGGACTGTTTTTCCTGGACATCAGCGCAATTTCATGGAGATCCCTTCGTTGTTCAATACCATAGAAATCACAATCTGGATAACGCTGGGCAGCAGTAATACAAAATTTTCCGATACCACTGCCAATATCAATGATCTTGCTATTTGGTTTATCACTGAGAAAGGCTGCGGAGGCCATAATTACATCCACAGGGCTCCAATGAATACGGGAGAGCTTCTTCATTCTAGGAGATAGCTGGCTATCATAGATCTCGTCGTTTGAATAGTGTGTTGTAGAAAGAGTTGAAGTGCTCATGTCTTAATTTGTTATGGCGAATTTAAGGCAAGGAGTCAATGGATTCCACAACAAAAGATCACTAAAAAAAATGATAAAAGTCATTATTTGAAGTAGGATTGCATGGGATTGATTACTCTTTCTAGCATCAAAGCCTACATATGGGTTTGTCTTATAGCCATATCAGGACGTGACAAGACTTCCGACATTTGTGTGTTGATAGGGCGTTGATAGGGCGTTTATAGGGCCTTGCTAGGGTCTTAGTAGGGCTAATTACCCTATCAAAGCCTTGGAGACGCCCTAGAAAGGCCTTCTTATCTAATGGTTAACCCGCTTAAACATTTTTCAGCGCTGGAAAAAGAAACATTAAATATCAATTCTAGATTTATTGATGTAAAGAACGTTATCTAATATTTTGTAATTTGGGCGGGKGGAAAGTATAAGCGTGCTATCAACCCCGACCTAAAATAATAAAAATGAAAAAAATATTAGTTATTCTATTGTCCCTCATGGCTAATTTAAGTTTTGCCCAAAGAGGAGAGAAGCCAAATGTTATCTATATATATGCTGATGACCTTGGCTACGGCGATTTGAGTTGTTATGGTGCTACCCGAATAAAGACACCAAATTTAGATAAACTTGCTGCATCTGGTATCCGTTTTACTGATGGACATTGTACTTCGGCCACATGCACACCTTCACGTTATGCTTTAATGACCGGTGAGTATCCATGGCGTAAAAAAGGAACTGGCATTTTGCCGGGAGATGCCGCATTAATTATACCTACCGATAAAACTACCTTACCTAATCTCTTTAAAAAAGCAGGCTACCAAACTGGTATTGTGGGTAAATGGCATCTGGGACTTGGTGATGCCGTTGCGAAAGATTGGAATAATGAAATTAAGCCTGGACCAAATGAGGTTGGTTTTGGTTATTCCTTTATCTTTCCGGCTACAGCCGATCGTGTCCCTACTGTTTTCCTGGAAAATCATAATGTGGTTGCATTGGATCCTAAAGATCCGATAAGTGTTAATTATGTAGAGAAAGTGGGTGATGAGCCAACGGGTAAAGAACATCCGGAGTTGTTAAAATTGCAATCTTCGCCAGGGCAGGGCCATAACAATACGATTGTGAACGGGATTGGCCGTATTGGTTACATGAGTGGAGGAAAACTTGCACGCTGGGTGGATGAGGAGGTTTCTTCAACCTTTTTAATCAAGGCCAAGGATTTTATTCAAAAAAATCAAAAAGATCCCTTCTTTTTATATTTTGCTTTAACCGAGCCTCATGTACCACGGATGCCTGCAACAATGTTTCGTGGCAAAAGTGGTTTAGGTTTACGCGGAGACGCTATTTTACAGTTGGACTGGACCGTGGGAGAGATTATTAAACAGTTAAAGGAAGCTGGACTGGACAAAAATACCATGATTATTTTTTCAAGTGATAATGGCCCCGTCCTGGATGATGGTTATGAGGACGAAGCAGTGACCAAACTAAATGGCCATACACCTACAGGTGCTTTTAGGGGTGGGAAATACAGCATATTGGAAGCTGGAACCAGAGTGCCATTTATTGTAAGCTGGCCAGGAAAAATAAAGCCACAACAGGTTTCTGCAGCTACTGTAAGCCAGATTGATTTATTAGCCTCATTCTCAGCACTGCTCGGCCAGCCGATACCCGCAGGAGATGCACCTGACAGCGAAAATACCATTGATGTATTTCTTGGTCAATCTAAAAAGGGAAGGTCTGTCTTGATAGAACATGCAAATACGCTTTCGATAGTAAAAGATGGCTGGAAGTATATTGAGCCTGGTGATGGGCCAGCCTATAACAAGCTGGTGGGCATAGAAATGGGCAGTTTAAAAGAGGCGCAGCTGTATAACCTGAAAACTGATGAGGCAGAGAAAAATAATCTTGCTGCCAAATATCCAGATAAAGTGAAAATGCTTAAGGGTTTATTGACGACTATAAAAGATAAACCCTGAGAAAGTATGTTAAGCTATTGCTTTCGCAATTGTTAAGCAATCTCGTGAGCAATAGCTAAGCGGGTGTTCATGTCCTATACTGAAATACGTTTACAGATTTAAAAGCTAAAAAAGAGAGAGTACAAACAGGCAAAAAATGATAATTCTTTCTGTGTGACCAAAGAAATAACTTCGAAGAAGTCTCAGTGCCTTTCGCATGTGCTGTTCAACGGTGTTTTCGGAAATATGCAACTCTGAAGCGATTTCTTTGTTCGTGAGATGATGGTTGCGGCTAAGGTTAAAAACGCTTCTGCATCTTAACGGGAGCTTTTCTATCTGAAATATCAGCTGTTGTTCCAGTTCTTTGGATTCAATTGTCTGTAAAGTGGAATTGTCTGTTTCTGTAAAAATATGAGAGCTATGTTCCTCATACCTTTTTAACAGTTTTTCTCTTCGGTAATGATCTATGATCTTATGTTTAACAATGGTATACAGAAATGCAGAAAGGTTGATAATTTGATTGGCCGTTTTTTTCCTGGTAAATAATGTCAAAAAAGTTTCCTGAATAATTTCCTCAGATAACTCTCTGCTCCGGGTTTTGCTCAATGCAGCCGACAGCAAACCGACAGCATACCTTTTGTATAGCACTTCAAAAGCATTATCCGCTCCATTCTGCCATAGCAATATCAATTCTGCATCACTAAGCTCCACAGGCATAACTCTATATTTGGTCAACGAAAATCCTCAAAAATTAATTATCAGTGCAGGCGAAAGATGCCTGTATCCATTAATACGAAAATAAGCAACATAATTATCATAACTGTCCTTTACTATCCTGCCCTGTCATTGGGTAAATCAGCCAAGTGATACATGAATCTAAAAAAAAATAAAGAAGGGATAACGGTTGGATAATTTTCGTACGTCTTACCATTATAAGCACACCCCGATAGATCATTTATGGATAGCGAAAGGTTACAATATTTATTTGAACGATATCAGGCTTCCAGCTGTACTGAGGAGGAGTTGGAGGAACTTAATGACTGGTACGAAAAATTAGGTGCTGGCAATGGGCAGATTGAGCATTGGATTAACCAGGCAGGAGGTGAGGAGCAGTTGACAGAAGAGTTGTATCGTAATTTTAACAAAAGGAAAAATATACAAAAGAGACATCAGCTGTCTAGCTGGTCGTGGAAAGTATCAGCCGCCGCGATTTTGATTTTGCTTGGTACAGGACTTTTGTTTTACAAGTTTTTCCCCGGCCGCTCAGAGATTCCTGCTGAACTAGCGCAGGTTCCGATACCGCCAGGAAAGAACAAAGCAATGCTAACACTCGCTGATGGAACAAAAATTATTCTTGATGAAAGTAATAATGGAGCGATTTTCCACAAGAATGGGGTTTTGATTACTAAAACGGATAGCGGAAGTTTGGTCTACCATAATGAAAAAAATCCGGTAGTTACATCAGATAAAATGGCCTATCATACCTTATATGTACCAAGAGGAGGGCAGTATAAGGTAAAGCTGCCTGATGGAACTAATGTTTGGATGAATTCTGAATCTACACTTTACTTTCCAATTACTTCTAATGGGAAAGATCGTCAGGTACGTTTAACCGGAGAGGCTTACTTTGAGGTAGCTCATAATAAGCGACAGCCTTTTAAGGTACAAACCGGAGATCAGTTGGTAAGTGTATTGGGGACTCATTTTAACGTAAARGGATATCCAGGGGATGCTGATATTGCCACCACCTTATTGCAGGGCAGTGTTCGTATTAGTAAGTTGTCCACCGGTCAAGCCAAAATGCTGCTACCCGGTCAGCAATCGAATCTTAAAGAAAGCGGAAAAGATATTGAAATCGCTTATGTCAAAACCGATCAGGCAATTGCCTGGAAAAACGGTTATTTTTTGTTTGACAACCAGGATATTAAAAGTGTGATGAAGACTATCAGCCGTTGGTATAATGTAGATATTACCTATAACAATCGCTTAGGGAATGACCGGTTTGGAGGTACTTTCTCCAGAAATGCAAACCTGTCTGAGCTCCTTGCAAACCTACAGGAACTTGGGGGTGTCCGTTTTCAGGTTACCAACCGAAATATCATTGTCAGTAGTAGCCAATAAATTTTATATAACTAAAGCTAAAGAAAGGAGTAAGATGTGTAATTACTAATGAAAAATTAGGACACCAAGAACCAAGGACGTTTGAGCCGCCCTTGGTATGCCAGAGTGAACTGGAGCGGAGGTCTGATCAAACTAAACGAATAATTTAAAAAACCAACCAACCAAATGTATAAAAAAAATACTGAAATAGTTTTCAGGAGGGATTCCTGTATGTTTCGACTAATATCCCTAAAGATGAGACTAACCTATATGTTATTGTTTTTTAGTGTTTTTCAGCTCAGGGCCGAAAGCTTTGCGCAGAAAATAAGTATATCTGTTCAGAACGCACAGATAACGGATGTCATCTCCGAGCTTAAGAAGCAGACAGATTTTGATTTCCTTTACAACAATGCCACGCTAAAAAATGCTAAACCGGTTACTCTGGATATTAAAAATCTCGATCTGAAAAAGGTTCTGGATCTTTGTTTTGAAAAACAACCGTTTGACTATAAAATCAGAAATAAAACGGTACTGATTACAGCTAAAAGGCGTTGGGATAATACGCTCTGGCCAGCTGTTGAAAAATGGCAGGTGCTTAAGGGGGTTGTCAGGGATTCTGCCACAAATGAAACGCTGATAGGGGTGTCAATCATGGTTGAAGGAACAAAGACAGGGGCGGTAACTGATAAGGATGGTAATTTTACCATCAGCCATCCCGAGCCAAATTTTGTTTTGGTGATTTCCTATTTAGGTTATCGTACCGAAAAGATATCCATTAGCGGTCAACAATCTATCGAGATTAAAATGAGTAAGATGAACACCAGCCTGAATGAGGTTGTTGTTGTGGGCTATGGTACAAGAGTTAAAGGGGCAATCACTGGTGCCATTTCAACGGTCAAGTCTGATGTATTTGAGAATCGCCCGCTTAACAATAGCCTGGATGCATTGCAGGGTACTGTACCCGGATTGACAATTACTAAGGGTAGCGGACAACCTGGAAATCAAAGCTACKGCATTAAAATCCGTGGCTATTCTTCAGTAAACGAAAGTAATCCWCTGATGTTGATTGACGGTATCCCTGGTGATATTGATAACATCAATCCAAATGACATTGCTGAAATCTCTGTGCTAAAAGATGCTTCTGCGGCCATTTACGGCGCGCGCGCGGCAGATGGAGTGATCATTGTAACCACAAAAAAAGGAAAAAGCGGAAAACCGGAAATTACCTATAGTGGTACAGTAGGTCTGAAAACGCCGACTTACCTTAGGAAGATTCAGAACACGCTGGAATATGCTGAATTTATGGATGAGGGCCTTCGTAACGCTGGTATCAATGGGTTTCCACAAGAGGTATTTGATAAAATCAGGGCCAATGCAGCACCAGAACTTGATGGTGGCTGGAATTATGGAATCACTAGCTATCCTGGTTTTTATGGTTATACGGACTGGAACAAAGAAATCTATAAAAATTCTACTCAGCAACTACATAACCTTTCCATATCAGGTGGCGGGGAAAACAATAATTATGTAGTATCTATGGGCTACAATAAAGATGAAGGATCACTCCGGTTCGGAGAAAACAATTCKGAAAGGTATAACCTTCGACTCAACTATGATTTTCGACTGACCCCTAAGTTCAACTTTGAAACAAGAACCAGTTTTGAGAATAAGTCTACCATTACACCAACTATGCTTGGAAATGCGCTGACCAATGTTACCCGCCAGTTCCCATATCAGCCGGTGCGCAACCCAAATGGGCAGTTCTATGGCTACCAAGGGTATGAAAATCCGGCGCAGTCACTGGAAGAGGCAGGCACTCAGCGTGGAAGCTCCTCCAGGTTTGCCACCAATTTTAAAGCTGATTACACCCTTCTAGAGGGACTTAAATTAATCGGACAGGCAGCTATAAGACTGGATTACCTCAATGACAATGGTACCAACAGGACCTTTACAAGGTACAATTATGTGGGTGACATTCAGGACATCAGAAACACACCGAATTCCGCCTCTTATCTTAATCTGAAAACATTAAATAAATTGTATCAGGTATACCTTGACTATAACAGGCAGCTGGGGGCTGATCATAGAATAAACTTTACGGGGGGAGGATCGATTGAAAAAACCAAAATCGAAGGCCAGACAACCTATGGTTATAATTTTATAGGCAATGACATCTTTACCTTAAATCTTGCTGACAGAACGAAAGCTGCTTATGCAAACTTTACTGGTAGACTAAGCAATCAGGCACTAGGCTCGTACTTTGGCAGGTTCAGTTACTCTTTCAGGGATAAACTGGTTTTAGACCTTACGGCACGTGCTGACGGTAGTTCCAAATTCTCACCGGATAAGCGCTGGAGTGCGGTATTCCCATCAGCTGCACTGGCCTACAATTTATCTGAAGAAAGTTTTATCAAGTCACTCAATACTTTTGATCTGTTAAAGCTCAGGGCATCCTGGGGTAAAATGGGTAACCAGGAAATTGGGCTGTTGGGTCTGTATGATTACATACCCTTGATCTCCATTGGTGGAAATTATCCTATAGGTAGTCCAAATTCGGGGTTAACCGGGGCCAATGCTAATCCAGCGTCTACAGATAGAACCTGGGAAACAATTGAAAATAAAAATATAGGTATCGATGTGGCACTACTTAGTTCCAAACTTAATTTTTCGTTTGATTATTATAATAAAACGAATAATGATATGTTGGTTGACATTGCTGTTCCTGCAACTTATGGCGGTACCGCACCTTCCTCAAACCAGGGAAAGTTGGTCACCAAGGGATTTGAAACCTCAGTCACCTGGAAAGACCAAGTGGGTGCTTTTCGTTACAGCGTATCGCTACAGCTTAGTGACAGCAAGAACAAGTTGGTGGAACTGAAAAATCTGGACAATTATCAGGAAGGTCTTAATAAATTCAGACAAGGTTATGGCATCTGGTCTTATTTTGGTTATGTGTACGAGGGTATCATTCAAAATCAGGAACAGCTGGATAACTACAAAAAGCTTACGGGTGTTCCTGCCCGCGTAGCCATTGGTGATGTAATGTATCGTGATGTTGACGGGGATGGAAAGTTGACTGCTTTTGGCGACAAATCAAAGGGTCTTAATGGTGATATGGTTTATCTCGGTAACCTGATTCCCAGGTATACCTTTTCTTCTAACATTAGCATAGGATTTAAACAATTAGACCTTCAGATGTTTTTGCAGGGCGTAGGAAAGAGAGATGTAAGGTATGAGGGTAACATTGCTACCCCAAATACATTTTACTGGCCTTCGCTTTCTTACTACAATGGAAAGACCTGGACGCCAGAGAGAACGGATGCTAAATTTCCACGATATCTTCCTGGTGGTGTAGGTTATGATGACATCAGAAGTTATGATTATCGCGCTTCATCTCTCACGATGCAGAATGTAGCCTATTTAAGGTTTAAGGTGATTACCCTGGGGTATAACCTGCCGGCCAGTGTTGCCAACAGTTTAAAAATGAAAACTGCCAGAATATTCTTCAGCGGTCAGGATCTTTTTACCATTTCAAAAGGAACATTTGGAGGGAACTTTGATCCGGAGGATGGCTTCAGGAATGAGGGAACTTATCCTTTCAATAAAGTGTATTCGCTGGGTCTTACTGTTAAATTTTAAACGCAAGCTTTATGAAACTTAAATATATTAATCATAGGAAATTATTAATTGCAGGTGTGTTTATCCTTGCTGCGCTTTTAAACGGATGCAAAAAAGACCTTAACCTGGTTTCGGAGGACAGTATCACTGATGCTACATTCTGGAAAACGGGTGCAGATTTTAAGCTGGCTGCAAATAATCTATATAACGGACTTGACCGTTTTGGCTTTGAGGATACTGAATCAGATATAGCATTTAATTTTCCAAATTCGGTAAGTAACGGAAACCTGCAGCCTGCAGAGTCAGTGGTACTCTGGACAGACAGCTATGGCTATATTCGGTCATCGAACAACATCATTGAAAAAGGATCGGCAAGTACAGATGCTGAAATAAAAAGATATGTGGCAGAAGCCAAATTCTTCAGGGCATGGTACTACTGGAAGTTACTG
>NZ_JBFTNT010000166.1:0-8995 GCF_056397585.1 Pedobacter sp. 05L430
AGTTTACCTTTCGATTTTAGCCAGTTATAAAAAGTATTGTTAGGGGCATTATGTACTTTAGGACGACGTAGTGCCATATCTTTAAATCTTTTGGCATCATAATCAGAATTCACTTCTCTTAAAGTCTGGTCCAGAACGTCTATAAAGAGTTCAAAATCATTTGGCTGATGATCAAATTCGATGATCCATTCATGACCTCCAACCTCTTCACCTTTAAAGTAAATTGGGCAAGCAGTATAATCTTTAAAAACTGCTCCTGTTGCATCACAGGCTTTGCAGATCGCTTGTTCGGCGTTGTCTATAATAACTTCTTCTCCAAAAGCATTTATGAAGTGCTTTGTTCTGCCTGTTATCCTTATTCGGTATGGAGACAGACTTGTGAACTGAACGGTATCTCCAATCATGTACCGCCAAAGACCACCATTTGTGGAAATTATGATGGCGTAGTTTTTATTTAGTTCTACCTGTTCAAGAGTTAAGGTATCAGGATTTTCATCATCAAGTTTTTCAAACGGTAAAAATTCGTAGTAAATGCCGTAGTCAAGCATCAGCAGAAGTTCATCAGAATCTACTTCATCCTGAATGCCAAAAAAGCCTTCAGAAGCATTATAGGTTTCCAGGTAATACATGTGATTACAAGGGATTAGTTCTTTGAACTGCTCTCTGTAAGGTTTAAAATTTACTGCACCATGAATATAAAGCTCAAGATTTGGCCATACCTCAAGCAAGTTGGCTTTGCCGGTAATTTCCAATACTTTTTTAGCCAATACTATTGTCCAGGTGGGTACCCCGGCAATATTGGTTACGTTCTCTTTGATGGTAGCCTCAGCCATTTTTTCCATCTTTTCCTCATAGTTCTCCATTAGTGCAATGGAGATATTTGGTGTGCGGTAATATTCGGCCCACATAGGCAGATTTTTGATCAGCACGGCCGAAAGGTCACCATAAAAGGAGTCTTCATTGAGCTGGTTAATTTGATGGCTGCCGCCAAGAACCAGCCCTTTCCCGGTAAAAATCTCATTGTCAGGTCTGTTGTTGCAGAAAATCGACAACATGTCTTTCCCTCCTTTAAAATGACATTCCTGCAAAGATTCCTCTGATACGGGAATAAACTTACTTCTGTCGCTGGTGGTGCCAGATGATTTGGCAAACCATTTAATTTCAGTTGGCCAGAGGATGTTTTGTTCTCCTTTAAGCATCCTTTCTATATATGGCTTTAGCGTATCGTAATTCTGTAGGGGAACACGTTCTTTAAATTGTTTAGGGGTCTCAATAGTACGGTAATCATATTTTTCCCCCCATTCAGTATCCTCAGCACTGGAAATTAGTTTTTGAAACCATTCTTCCTGTACATCATGTGGGTACTTCATAAAAAGCTCAATCTGGTGAACGCGCTTTTTCATATACCAGGTAAAAATTGAATTTACAATTGCCATGCTTTTGTTTAAGTAGTGAATTATAAGTTTTTACTTCGTAATACGAAATTAGAGCCTAAGTAAACCCGTCTTACCATTTCGTTGGCAGCAAGTACTTCCGGAGTGCCGGATTCGAGGATTTTACCCTCAAATAGTAAATAAGCTCTGTCGGTGATTGATAGAGTTTCCTGTACGTTGTGGTCGGTAATCAGAATACCTATGTTTTTTTGTTTTAGTTTGGCTACGATGGTCTGAATTTCCTCAACAGCAATAGGGTCTACTCCTGCAAATGGTTCATCCAATAAAATGAAGTTTGGACTGGCTGCAAGTGCCCTGGCAATTTCAGTTCTTCTGCGTTCTCCTCCTGAAAGCAGGTCGCCTCGGTTCTTACGTACCTTGTGTAAGCTAAATTCAGTAATGAGTTCTTCCAGTTGCTCATGGCGTTCTTCTTTGCTCATTTTAGTCATTTCTAAAATGGCCATGATATTATCTTCCACTGAAAGTTTTCTGAAAACTGAAGCTTCCTGAGCTAAGTATCCAATACCTTTTTGTGCCCTTCGGTACATTGGGTCGGTAGTAATATCCTCCTCATCTAAATATATTGTACCCTCATTTGGTTTAATCAGACCCACAATCATATAAAAAGAGGTGGTTTTTCCAGCACCATTTGGGCCTAATAAACCAACAATTTCACCCTGACTAACACTAAACGAAACGTCGTTAACAACAGTACGTTGTTTATATTTTTTTATCAGATTTTCAGCTCTTAATATCATCTAATTATATTAGTTATCAATTTCTATCGCTTTAATGTTTAGTTGCAAGCGCCGTTGATCTTTCCATATATTTTCTTCCACTGTATAACAAACAGAGAAGGGCTGGTTTGGTTGCAAAAGCGATTCATATTCTGCCAAGCCAAATCCAATGCCTTCAAAAATAGTGGAATTTTGTTGTTTTAAATTTAATTTTAAATGTTTTATACCTACAACATAAGGTTTTCCTGTAATAAATACATTATGTGAAACAAAAACGGGTGCTGTATTTAGTGGGCCAAATGGGGCCATTTGTGCTACAATACGTTGAAATTTACCATCTATCTGGCCAAACTCAATTTCTGTATCGATATTTATTTCAGGGCTTAGTAAGTCATCCGTTATGGTTGAAGCAACGATATTTTCAAAACGATCAGAAAATAATTGAATATTTTCAGGTTTTATAGTTAGCCCGGCAGCAAATTTATGTCCACCAAACTGAACCAAAAGGTCCTGACAACCAAGTAATGCTTCATATAGGTCGAACCCAGCAACAGACCTGGCTGAACCCGTAAGTAATCCATTTGAAGCTGTAAGCACAACAGTTGGTCGATAGTATTTTTCAATCAACCTCGAAGCAACAATCCCAATTACGCCTTTATTCCAGCTTTCATGATACACCACTGTAGTTTTTTTATTTACAAGGATATCGCATTCTTCAATCAAAGCAAGTGCTTCGGCAGTCATGTTTTGATCGGATGTTTTACGATCAGTGTTCTGTATGTTGATAAATAAACTCTGTTCCTGAGCCAGAGAACTTTCAGTACAAAGTAACATTTTAACAGCTTCCGATGCATGATCCATTCTTCCTGCCGCATTTATTCGGGGCGCCAATGTAAACACTACGTCTGTAAGTGTGTAATCCTTGCTCTTTCCGGAAATTTCCATTAACGCCTTTAATCCAACACAAGGCTTAGCATTTAACTTAATTAAGCCATGATACGCTAGGATTCTGTTCTCATCAATTACTGGTACAATATCCGCAGCAATACTTACCATTACTAAGTCTATATACTGCTCATAATTTTCGGCAGGTAGCTGATGTGTGTCACAATAAGCCTGGGCAAGTTTAAACCCAATACCGCAGCCTGCAAGTTCTTTAAAAGGGTAGGCGCAGTCATTACGTTTGGGATCAAGTATTGCGATTGCTGCGGGAAGTTCATMGCTGGGTAAATGGTGATCGCAAATAATAAAATCTATATTTAAGGTATTAGCGTAAGCAATTTTGTCATTAGATTTTATTCCGCAATCAAGAGCAATGATTAAAGTAAAGCCATTTTTTGCAGCATAATCAATTCCAGCTGTTGAAATGCCATAGCCTTCTTTATGCCTATCGGGAATATAATATTCAATGTCTGATGTAAATTGACTAAAGAAACTGAATGCAAGCGCAACTGATGTTGTGCCATCAACATCATAGTCTCCATATATTAATATTTTTTCTTTTTTGGCTAGGGCTACGTCAATTCGATCGATGGCTTTATCCATATCCTTCATCAAAAAAGGATCATGTAAATGAGACATCTGAGGCCTAAAATAGTCACGTGCAATATCAAAGGAAGAAATACCCCTTTGAACTAATATTTGTGCTAAGCTATTGTCTATGTTTAATTGTTGTGCAAGCAAATCTGTTGTTTCTGTATTGCCCTTTGCGGCCTGCACCCATCTTTTTTTCATCTAATACCTGTCTTCTTTTTCTCTGCGAAGCTTGCATAAACTTCTGTTTATTTTATTGCCAGCGTGTTAACTTCATGGAGGTTCCCTATCTTTGCAATGATATTGTTGTAAATATATCATTTAATTTTCTTACTAATAACTACGCCATTGCAAGTTTTCACTTTATACGAAGGATCTTATTCTGTAGACGCTACTAAAAAATTTATACCTTTTAATGCCGAAAAAGATAATCCTAAAGATCGCCCTGCCTCCCTTTTTATACACGTACAACCCTTTTTAGTTAAGCTAAAAAATAGTCTTGTTTTGTTCGATACAGGCTTAGGGTATAGTGATGAGGATGGGCAGCTGATTTTACATAAAAATATCAGGAAAGCTGGTTTTGATCCTGAGGATGTAGACATGGTTTTAATGTCTCACCTGCATTTTGATCATTCTGGAGGTATGGTTCATAACAAGCTAGATGGTAGTGTGGAATTAAGCTTTCCGCATGCAACTTATGTTATTCAACATGGAGAGTGGGAGAATGCGTTTACAAACACCTCTTCATCTTATAAAACTGAAATATTTGATTTTTTACAGCGCAATGCACAACTGAAATTTGTTGAAAACTCTGGTCAGCTTACTGATGAGATTAGTTATGAACTAACGGGGGCACACTGTCCGTTTCATCAGGTGTTTTTATTGGACGATGGGGTAGATAAAGTGTTTTTTGGAGGTGATGTTTTACCCGAACCTGAAGAGCTGTTAAGGAGATTTATTGCCAAATATGATTTCGATGGTCGAAAGGCAATGGAACTACGAGAAGAGTTTGGCAAAAAAGCAGCAGAAGAGAATTGGAATTGCCTTTTTTATCATGCAAAAAGTAAGGCTACCGGTTATATAACCTATACCGATGGGCAGTTTAAAATAATTTAAGGAACAACCAACTGTAAAAGCTCTTTAAGCCTTTCTATGGTTAAAGGTTTAGAAATAAATCCATCAACCGATTTGAAGCCTTTAGCTTTCTCAATATCATACTCATAAACAGATGAAGAGAGCATATACAAGAAAACCTTTTGGCGCTGGATGTTAAGTTTTTCATAAACTTCCAGAAATTCCCAGCCATTAAGAACAGGCATGTTGATGTCAACCAAGATGATGTGTGGAAAAATTTCTACATTATTAGCGATGCTGGTTAAATAATCTACAGCTAATTGGCCATTACTTTTCGAAATCATGTCTACCTCATAGCCTGTCTTTTCTATCACTTTTTTTATGATAAATATATTGATGTCATCATCATCAATTACAAGCATATTGATTCTAGAGTTTCCCATAAATTTCGTAGAGAGCGGAAAATGTAAAGTCCAAAATTAAAACATATTTGAATGTTTTAACAAGTATATTTATAAGAGCAAAAAAAAAGCCATTAAATGAATAATGGCTTCTAGTTTCTATTTTTTTATTTTTTTGCCACAAGCTTGATAGTCAGTTCAAAATCATCATAGATCATTTTATCGCCAACATCAGGGAACATTCCTTTTGATCTAAATTTAATACCAAATTTAGTCCTGTCCACAGTAACTTTTTCAGCGGTAGCAGTTACTGATCCATCTGCATTCCAGGCAATAGTTGCAGGGAAAGTGATAGAATTTGTAATGCCTTTAATGGTAAGATTACCTGTTACATTTGCCGTATTGGCTCCTGTATTTGTAATCTTTTTAATTACAAAAGCAGAGGTTGCAAATTTATCAACTCCAAAAAAGTCATCCGCTTTTAAATGGCCTTCTAACTTTTCACTTTTGTCGGCATCTTTAATCGTTGCCATATTTATAGTGAAATTGCCACCTGCCAGTTTTTTATCATTGAAAATCAAACTTCCTGACTGAAGATCGATAGTTCCATTGTGACTGCCTGTAAGTTTTTTGCCAACCCATGTTAATGATGATTTCTCAACATCCACTTTATAAGTAGTTGCCTTAAACACAGGAGCAATAAATGCCGAAGAGACAAATACTATTAAAAGTAATGCCAGCGAAGTGATTTTTAATTTCATTGTATTCTAATTTAATTTTTTAATACTAAGGTCTGTTTTAGCCTTTTGATACATTTAATAGAACAAATGTATCAAAAGGTTTAACGGCCAAAGTTGACCTATGATAAGTTTTTAAGCTAGATCTTCTGCATAGCTTTCAATCGGCGGGCAAGCACAAACCAATGATCTGTCGCCAAATGAATCATTTACTCTTCCAACCGATGGCCAGAATTTGTAAGCAGCTACATAAGGTAGTGGGAAGGCTGCAGTTTGTCTGCTGTAGCCATGATTCCATTCATTACCGGTTACTACAGCTGCAGTGTGCGGAGCATTTTTTAGTGGGTTATCAGTTTTGTCAAGCTCGCCAGTTTCAACGGCAGTTATTTCATTTCTAATGGCAATTAAAGCATCACAGAAACGATCTAACTCATGTTTAGGCTCACTTTCTGTTGGCTCAACCATTAATGTTCCGGCAACCGGGAAAGAAACAGTAGGCGCATGGAATCCGTAATCCATCAAGCGTTTTGCAATATCAACAACCTCAATACCGAAGTTTTTAAATCCTCGGCAATCTAAGATCATTTCGTGTGCACAACGGCCATTAGCGCCTGAATAAAGTACAGGATAATGTTTTTCTAAACGAGCCTTCATATAGTTGGCATTCAATATCGCATACTTTGTAGCGTTGGTTAATCCTTCGCTACCCATCATTGCTATATAAGCATGAGATATGATCAGAATTGAAGCTGAACCCCATGGTGCCGAAGAAACTGCATGAATGGATTTATCATTATTGATGTCTACCACGGCATGTCCTGGTAAATAAGGGACAAGGTGTTTTGCAACGCCAATCGGACCCATGCCAGGGCCACCACCACCGTGAGGAATACAGAATGTTTTATGTAAGTTAAGGTGACAAACATCGGCACCGATATTTGCAGGGCTGGTTAAACCAACCTGAGCATTCATGTTGGCTCCATCCATGTAAACCTGGCCACCATTTTCGTGAATGATGTTACAAATGTCTACTATGCTTTCTTCAAATACACCGTGTGTAGAAGGGTAGGTTACCATTAAACAAGAAAGATTGGCTGCATGTTCAATTGCTTTAGCTTTTAAATCCTCAACATCAATATTTCCGTTTTCTAATGATTTTACAACCACAATCTTCATACCTGCCATTGCCGCAGAAGCCGGGTTAGTTCCATGAGCAGACGAAGGGATTAACGCGATGTTACGATGAGCATCGCCACGATCCTGATGGTAAGCTCTGATTACCATTAAACCTGCATACTCGCCTTGAGCACCGGCGTTTGGCTGTAAACTCATAGCAGCAAAACCGGTAATTTCACTTAACCATCTGTCAAGCTCATTAAATACCGTATAGTATCCAGCTACCTGATCAGCAGGAGCAAAAGGATGCACTTTGCCAAATTCAGGCCATGTAACCGGAATCATTTCAGTTGTTGCATTTAGCTTCATTGTACATGAACCCAAAGCAATCATCGAATGACAAAGAGAAAGATCTTTAGTCTCTAATGATTTTATATAACGCAACATTTCATGTTCAGAATGGTGCGCGTTAAATACCGGATGTGTTAAATAGGCAGATTTACGTTGTAAATTTGCAGGAATTACAGTTTCAACGTTTTCATCAGCCAGCTCAACAGCATCAGCAGCAATTGCTTTTACTTTTGAGAATATTTTAGTTAATAGCTTTATATCTTCAACTGAAGTAGTTTCATCAAGAGCGATGGTAACTACACTTCCTTTATAGTTAAGGTTGATTTCATTGTCGATGCATTCTCTGTGAATAGAATCAACTAAATCGCCAAGGTCTAACTGAATGGTGTCGAAATATGCTTTGTTTAACTGTTTGTAGCCTATTTTCTCTAATGATTTAGCTAATGTAATTGCCAGGCCGTGTGTACGCTCTGCAATAAGCTTTAATCCTTTAGGGCCATGATAAACAGCGTAGAAACCAGCCATAATAGCCAATAGTGCCTGTGCTGTACAAATGTTAGAAGTAGCTTTATCTCTACGGATATGTTGCTCTCTTGTTTGCAAAGCCATGCGTAAGGCATAGTTGTTATTACTATCGATGGTTACACCAATGATACGTCCTGGGATTGAGCGTTTGTATTCATCTTTAGTCGCAAAAAACGCAGCATGAGGCCCACCAAATCCCATTGGTACACCAAAACGTTGTGTTGTTCCAACTACAACATCTGCGCCCCACTCTCCCGGAGGAGTTAATAAGGTTAAGCTAAGTAAGTCGGCAACAACTGTAACTTTAACATTTTTTTCATGTGCTTTTTGAGCAAAAGCAGTATAATCAAATACTTCACCGTTTCCGGCAGGATATTGAATAATTGCTCCGAAGAATTCTTCATTTAGCTCAAACGAGTCATGCGCACCAATTACCAATTCAATTCCAAAAGGATTTGCACGGGTTTTTAAGATGTCGATTGTTTGAGGAAATAACAATTCAGAAACAAAGAATTTAGTTGCCTGTTGATTTTTGCGCAGGCTATATTGCATAAACATGGCCTCAGCAGCAGCAGTACCTTCATCAAGAAGTGATGCATTTGCTATTTCCATACCGGTAAGATCAATAACCATAGTCTGGAAATTCAACAAAGCCTGTAAACGACCCTGAGCAATTTCAGCCTGGTAAGGAGTATATTGAGTATACCATCCCGGGTTTTCCATTACATTACGTAAAATTACACCGGGAGTTAAAGTATCATAATATCCCTGACCGATATATGATTTGAAAACTTTGTTTAAAGAAGCAGTTTGTCTTAAGCTGCTCAGGTAATCTGTTTCAGATTTTGCTTTTGGCAAATTTAACGGTTGTTTCAACCTGATCTTTTGTGGAACAGTTTGTTCTATTAATTCGTCAACAGAACCAACGCCAAGCGTGGTTAGCATTGCGTTTGTGTCATCAGTATTAGGCGCAATGTGGCGGTCTTTAAAGTCTTCTTGGTAATGAATGTTTAAGCTCATGTATTCTTTGAATAAAAAGTTGCGCAAAGGTAATAAAAAAATAGCCTTTTAACCACCAACTAATATCC
>NZ_JBFTNT010000167.1:0-8972 GCF_056397585.1 Pedobacter sp. 05L430
TCTTTTTCTGTTTTGCAAATCTTTTTTGAAACTCTTTTTCACCTTCCTTTTTCACTGTTTCCCTTCCTCCGAAGCGGGATGCAAAAGTAGGAAAATTCAGCCACCACGCAAACATTTATACACTATTTCTTACAAAATATCCCTAACTCACTAAACCACAACCAGAAAAATTAGAAAGACCTATTTAAAATACTTTAATCCGTACCTAAACATAACATAAACCGGAATACTTAAGGCAATCCATGACACGATATGCCATACTCCTACTCCCATTATTGCTGATAACAAGCCTAAAATTGTTATCACTCCCAGTAAAATAGGGATACCCCATACTTTGAAAAACACGTTATTATTATTCTTCATTCTCTTGAACAGTTGATAAGGTGAGCGATTCGGCTTCTCCCATAAGCCTTTTAAGTTGGGCCGACTTCGCCTTGCGCCTGGCAAGCCAAAGGTAAATTCCGGAAATCAATACAATAATAGTAGCGATATCGAAAATCGCCCAGAGTATCTTCATCGGCATACCCCCATAGTCACCAAAGTGAAATGGCTGGGAGATAAAGATTGTTTTCAAATACCATGGCAGATCTCTCATGTCTGTCAATTCCCCAGTTTTGGCATCTATTAACGCCGGTTTGATAATCCTTGAAGTTAGCGGAGTAGTTCCAATCATGTACACTGCGTAATGATACTTACTGGAGTAAAGTGTTCCCGGATAGGCAACAAAAGAGACATCCATTCCGGGAGCGGCTGCCTTAGCTGTCTTAACAGCAGCATCCAAAGAACTTAAAGTTCCTGTTACCTTAGGTTTATTCTTATATCCCGCAACCATTTCGGCAAGCTGACTAGCCTTCCACTTGTCCAGCGCTGGGTCAACCAGGGTGTTTATCACACCTGTAAGTCCAACAACCGATGCCCAGGCCAGTGTTACAATTCCAAACAGGTTATGCAAATCCAACCACCTTAATCTCGATGATTTCTCTGTCCTGATCATTCCGAAATCAAAACGCTTCATAATCGGACCATATAATACTATACCGGAAACAATAGCAACAATAAAAAGCAGCCCCATCAGCCCCAGGAAAAGTTTACCGGGTATGCCCGCCAGCATTTCTACATGCAGGTAATACATCACCAGCATAAAATCCATTTCATTGGGCGGCGTGTCCATTACCTTACCAGTATACTCATTCATCCTAAGGTAATGATCTCCTTCAATGGGCGCCTCACTTGAATCGGCCACAACAACAAACATTTCACCAGGATGCTCTTTTACATCCCATGACACATACTTTATTGCCTTTACGGGTACGTGTTTTAAGGCCTCATGCAGTACAACATCTTTTGACAATTCTGGAGTTCCAGGAGGAACAGCAGGCATTTCTACTTCCTTGCCCAGTAAATGATCAATTTCCTCATAAAATATCAGAGGTAAACCAGTCAGGCATAGCATGAGCAAAAAAACCGTACAAATAAGACTGGTCCATTTATGAACTTCAAACCATTTTTTTATTGTTTTAGCCTTCATAAGTTAAAATTTATAAGCAAAACTTGCCGCAAAGTTCCTTGGTTTTTGTGGATTAACAGACCAGTAACCAATGTAATAATCTTCATTGGTCAGGTTATTCATATTAAAGGTAAACCTATATTTGTCTGAGTTGTAAAATAAACTTGCATTTAACAAGGTATAGCTTGGCAATTCAAAAACTCCTGTTACACTATTATCTATTACCTTATATACACCAGCATAGTTTCCACCTAACCCGATCCCGAAATCTTTTAATTTACCGTATCCAAATTTATAAGTAGCCCATAAATTTGCCAGATCCTGAGGTCCCTGACCACCTGGTGCACTTCCTACTTCGTTGTAAAAATCAGTGGGCTCACCTGTGTTTCCTTTAAGCACTTTAATTCTGCTGTGACTAACTCCTGCAACGATATTAAAACCAGGAAAAGGATTTGCACTTAAATCCAAATCAAAACCCTTGCTTCCTGTTTTTCCACCTTGCACGGAAGAAGTTGGTGTATCATAAACCCTGTTTGCAACTCTGATATCATAAACAGAGAAAGTGGCAAACAACTTATCAGAAAAGAAATTAGCTTTCACTCCTACTTCCCATTGATTAGCTTGCTCAGGTTTAAATGATTTTACGCCCAGGCTTACTTTATTCTCGTCAAATACTTCACGTGGCGCTACATTAAAGAACGCATTCATGTAATTCGCAAAAATCGACACCTTATCCAGTATAGGCTGATAAACAACCCCAAATTTAGGCGAGAAGGTTAATTGATTATAATCATCTTCAGTATCTTTAAGATCACCCTTGGAATCAAAATAATCCATCCTTAAGCTAGCCATAACACTTAATGAAGGAGTAAAATTAAGAACGTTTGATACATAAGCGCTGGAGGTACTGTTCTTGATATTGGTACGACTTCCTGCTCCTGCATCCGCCAGCGCATTATCAACCAAAGCTTGCGTTAAATATACCGGAGGAATTTCTTTTCCATCTTTATCAAATTCAACTTCACTGTTCTGAGGTGTAACCTGTCTTACTAAAGCCCAAGCCGAGCCATTGTCAATTACATTGCGGGTATAATAATCCAACCCTATCAAAACTCGATTCCTCAGACTTCCGATTTTAAAATCGCCATTAAAATTCTGCTGTATATCAGTTGTATTAGTGGTTTGTTGTTCTTTATGGAAATACTGGTCAAAATAATTGTCCCTGTTCGCGCCCCCCATATTCAGGTATGCATCATCCCAGATATAGGTATAATAGCCATCTGATTTTACGTTCCCTCTGGAAACCACAGTTTGTGAAGTCCATTGATCTGATAGTTTATAAAGCATCTGACCTTGCAAATTATATCTTGGATTTTTTATAGTCAGATCGTTGCTGGTGAAAGACAAGTTCCTGTCTAGGTTTAGCTCTTTTAGGTTTTTAAAGATGAGCGTTGTATCTCTATTAGTATTAAAAAAGACTGGAGGAGCAGCCCTTTCTTCCTGTAAAATTTCTGTCAATACCTGAAAGGAAAGCCTATCATTTACTTCATAAGCCAAACTAGGTGCTATGTAGAAAGACTTTTTAAATCCGGCATCCTGAAAACTGTTTTCTGTATGGTAGGCAGTATTAATACGCATTGCAATTTTTTCAGTTTTGCTCAAAGGCATATTTATATCTGCAGTTACCCTGTTCAAACCAAAACTACCCAGGTTGTAGGCTACTTCACCGCCAAACTCATAATACGGTTTTTTAGTAATGGTATTGATAATCCCTCCATAGCCATAAAAGCTTGCTCCAAACAATGTCCCAGAAGGTCCTTTCATCACTTGTATCTCTTCCACACTTGCCGGATCAAGGTTTCCACTGGTCAGGCCAGGTAATCCATTGATCAGACTTGGCTGCGCTTCAAAACCACGGAGCGCAAAATAAGAGGCTCCATCACCTCCCCTTCCTGTAGATTCCCATGTTCTTGCGATTCCGGGAATATTCCGCATCGCATCATCATAGTTACTAATCGCTTGCTGTTTTAATATTTCAGAAGAAACAGAACTATAAACCTGTGGATTCTCCAGATTTTTTAAAGGCATCTTAGCAACTGCAGCAGTTACTTTGTTAGTATTTCTGGAAGAAATGATTACTTCTTGTAATTGATCGGAATTCTCATTCAGTACAAAATCAGCAGATACAGTTTCTCCCGATTTTACTTCAATAGCCTGTTCTTGTTTTGCCAGACCAATAAATGTTGCAGTCAGAATATATTTGCCTGTTCTAATATTCTTTAGCTCATACGATCCTCTTTTATCTGTTAAGGCTGTTTTACCTGTTCCTTTAATATTTACAGTTACAAGTTCTGCGGGTTTTCCATCGGAGGTTTTTACTGAGCCACCAATATTTCCAGTCTGCGCAAATGACAGACTTGCAGAAAATAAGAGCAAAATAATACAATTGGTAAAAATTCTTATCATAGTTGAAATTTGTTTGATCGGCACAAACCTACTATTTAAAATAATTCTAAACAATATTATTTAAAATTATTCCAAACAACAGCCTTACACGCTCCTTTTCAAGTATTTAAGATTTAAATCGATAACTTGTAATGATCTTTAAATATTCTGGATCGAAGCCCTATTAGCTCCTGACTAAATCAATATTTAAAAAATAGAGGCAAAAAAAAAGACGACATCTGGAGCAATGTCGCCTTTAATTAAGAAATAAATTTCTTGTACCCTGGAAGGGATTCGAACCCCTGACCCACGGTTTAGAAAACCGTTGCTCTATCCAACTGAGCTACCAAGGCCTTTCCCCTTAAGGAGCGCCAAAGATATAAAAACATGCGAATAAGCGCAAATCTATTTTGATAATTTTCTAAAAAAATCGCATTAAAAAAATATACGCAAGATTACCAGCCACTTAACAAATAGCCTAAATTCAGGTATTTTACTTTCCAATAACTATACCATTACTGTCACTATTCAAAATAAGTTAGCAACCCATAAACTTCCAATTTTACTGGCTTTAAAATGAGGCATGGATGTTGTATATCTAAGGTATATAAAAATAAGAAAAACGTGTGTTTTATCCGACAACCAAGGCAAAAACCTTCATCCCGAACAATTCCTACAACAATGCTATTTATTTGCAGGCAGAAAACGGGGAAGTTTTGCTACGATTAGAGGATTACATAACAAGTCGACACAACTAACCAAATAATTACAAACTTTAAATCTACCACTACCTACCTATGGATAATGACGCTCATAATTTGCAATCGCTGGTTGAAGCACTTGATGATGTAATTCTGGAATTAACCGAACAATCTGTAATTAAGCGGGTTTGGACAAAAGATAAATCTAAATTGTTCATGCCACCCGAATTCTTTATCAATAAGAGTATCCCGGAAGTTTTTGGCAAGTTTGGAGATATCTTTATTGACTGCATAGTCAGATTACTTAGTACTGGAGAAAGACAACAATGCATCTATCCAGATTTTGACCCAACTAAGTCGCTATGGTATTGTGCTAAGTTTCAAAAAATCGATTCCATTAATACTGATGCCAGGATAATCTGTATCATTGAGGATATTACAGCTAAAAAAGAGATGACCGATCAGCTTGAAAAGAATAGCTTAGAGCTCAAAAGGATCAACAACTTGCTAGAAATAGGTCATCAAATTTCAAAAATGGGTGGTTGGGAATATGATACGAYAAGTAAAGAAGTATTTTTAACGAATCAGATCTACGAAATCAACGAATCAGATCCGCATATTGTAATCAATAGTATCAATGTCCCACAATCATTTGACAAAGAGAATAAAACAAAATTATTAAAAGCGCTGAAAAATTCGCTTGACAAAAATATTGCCTTCGACATTGAATTAGAGCTCATAACAGCTAAAAGGAATAAAAAATGGGTAAGGATCTCAGGCGTTCCAATAATGGAAAACAACAATGTTCGATTGTTCAGAGGAATATTGAAAGATATTACAGACATTAAAAACAACCAGCTGGAGCTTATTGAGGCCAAAAATCTTGCTGAACAAATTGCCAGAAAAAGGACAGAGACGCTTTCCATTATGAGTCATGAGATTCGGACTCCTTTAAATGCAATTATTGGCATCAGCAATCTCTTGGATCAGGCAACATCTTCAAACAAGGATATAAAAGAGTATGTGGATCATCTAAGATACTCTTCTAATCATTTATTGGGGCTTATAAACGACATATTAGATCTGGAAAAGATTGAAAGTAAAAAGATGCAATTAAATGAAGCCCCTACAAATCTGATATCACTTATAAATAATGTCTACAAGCAGTTTCTACCATTCGCTAAAAATAAAAGCCTTGCCCTAAATTTCCATCATGATTACAAAACACCTGAGTCCTTAATGATTGATGATCTCAGGCTAACAAGGATATTAAATAACCTATTGGCTAATGCCATCAAATTTACCGAAAAAGGAGAGGTTAGCATCACCCTAAAAACGCTTGTCGATCAAGACGATCATGCATCTATCCTTTTTAAAATCTCCGATACTGGAATTGGAATTCCTGAACATCTACATAATCTGGTATTCGACAAGTTTCATCAGGTTCACCAGGATTCCCACAGGCAACAAGAAGGAAGCGGATTGGGACTTAACATTACCAAAGGTTTAGTAAGGCTTTTCAAAAGCGAAATTCGCTTAATCAGTAAACCGTCCATAGGATCAATATTCGAGTTCCAAATTGACTTCAAAAAGGCCTTACCAATACTAAAGGAAAAGAAATCAAACGCATTCGAATTTGATTTCCCTGCCCTACCTGATTTTAAGTTGTTGATTGTTGACGATAATCCTACAAATTTACTCGTCGCCACCCGCCAATTAAGTCGTTTTGGGATCAATGCTAATAAAGCGGACAATGGCTATACTGCCATAGAATTTCTAAAAAAGGAAAAGTTTGATGTTGTTCTTGTAGATCTGCACATGCCGGGTATGGATGGTTATCAGCTATCTAAATACATACAAGAAACCTATCCGGAAACCAAAGTAATCATTTTTACTGCCGATGTACTTGAAGAAGTGAGACTTAGGCTTAAAGAAATGGGCATTCTCTATATTCTCTCTAAACCATTTAAACCAGAGGAAATGTTCGAACTCTTTTTAGAAGTACTTGAGGTAAAATAATTCATAACTTTATGCCCCATGAGAGTAGTTCTATTAGGGTTTGCACTATTTTTAATCAGTGCTCCATCGTTTTCACAAATAAACACAAAAGCCAAGGAAGCTGTTGTTACCTATGGATTCCGAAATAACGGAAAAGAAACAAAGGCAGAGCAAAAAATGTTCGTTAAAGGTAACCAGGTACATCTGGTACCTCAGGGTCGTCAGACCGAACAGCAGTATCTGCAAATTGCTCAAAAGGCAAGTTATCAGATACAAAACAGCAATGCTATAGCATACACACTTAAAAAGCCCTTCTCTGAATACGTAAAACCAGAATTGCTTCCAGGAATAGACACAATATTGGGCATTCCCTGTAAAAAGGCTAAAGTCTTTGTTCGTTCCAACACCATCGAGGTGTGGTATACAAACGACCTTAAAATTAAAGGAACACCAAGCATTTCAATTGCCCCCGAATTAGGCTTAGTTCTTAAAACCATTCGTAATGGTAATTCCGAAACCTTTGCAAAGAACATCGAGTACCGTACAGTAACCCCCGAAGAACTTGCCTGGCCAAAAAGCTGGGGTACCATGTTAGATGAACCAGCATACCAGCGACAAGTAATCGAAAGCCGCTACACTACGCTTACCATTTTCAATAATGAGCAGATTAGTTTTGGCAACAAAACAGAAAATCCTGTCGGAGAACAATCTAATGTCACTTACCATTTCTCTGGTGGAACTGTTATTCTTAAGAAAGTAAAGCTACCGCCAACAAAAGTTGGTCAACAATTATTTATCGAATTAGCACAACATTCTAACGGGGACGCATATGACCGTACAGGTTCTGTGTTTATGATCCCTACCGACAAATCCATCTCTTATCTTAATGCTTTGCAGAGCGGTATTCAGGTACTTCCTGTTTATTCAGCCAGAAATGGAAAGAAATACCAAGGAGTTACGGCTACCGACAACTATTTACCTCCGCTTGAGTTAATGCGTTTTTTCACTTCTTTTGGGGTAAACCATTTTAATCCACAGGCAAAAATAAAAGGGTATAACTGGGCCGATTCGGTTGTCTACAAACAGGATATCACATCCTTATTACCGCGTTTGCAAGGAGAAGTGTGGATAGGCGTTTTTATAGGAAACTATGATAAAGGCGGACATAAAGCCAGTCTGTACTTCAAATACTATCCAGGCTATGAGGGCGAAAGTCAAAAAGAGGAAAAGAAATGGTTAATGCCTGCTTTTAACACAACCAATTTAATGGAAATGTCGGGACAGGAATACGGCACAATGTTCGATCAGGATTCTCTTACCGTAACTGTGGAGATCCCGCAAGGTGTAAAAAACCTAAAAATGAGATATCTTACAACTGGTCACGGTGGCTGGGGTGGCGGAGATGAATTTGTACCAAAACAAAACGAAATCTTTATGGATGGCAAAAGAGTATATCACTTTATTCCATGGCGAGAGGATTGTGCAACATACAGATATTTAAACCCTGCTTCAGGCAATTTTGGGAATGGTTTGTCCTCTTCGGATCTTAGCCGCTCTAACTGGTGTCCTGGAACAATTACCTTACCTGTTGAAATCCCTTTACCGGATCTTAAACCTGGCAAACACACCTTTCAGGTAGCAATACCGTTAGGGAAACCAGAGGGAGGAAGTTTTAGCGCCTGGAATGTATCAGGAACGTTAATTGGCGATAAAGAATAAAATAAAAAAGGCATCCGGAATTGGATGCCTTTTTTATTAAAACTAAGCCTTTATACTATTCTGCTTCTCTTTTAATATAAGTTTTGTTGCCATTTTTGTTGATGTAATATTTACCTCCACGCGGGCCGGTATAAATTACTTCAGAATTAGGGCCTTTCAGCGTTCTATCTACAGTTGGCTTATAATCTTTATTAGCAGCATTGGCAACAGCGGTAGTTGTTTGTTTTTTCACTGTTGTTACTTCCTTTTTAACTTCCTTCACAGGAGCCTCTGCTTTTTCTTTGGCAGCTGTAGCAGAAAAACGCTTATCCGGTGTGCCATCTTTTTTAAGTTTTATATCACTAGCTGGAGCTGCAGCTGTTTTCGCAAAACGTTTATCGGGCGTACCATCTTTTTTTAATCTTGCTCCTGCAGTGGTTGCTTCTGCTTTAGCTTTAGTTTTTGCAGTTGTAGTTTCTTTTTTAACCTTTTCGGTTGCATCTTTTTTTGCATCGGCTGTTGCTTTGGTCTTAGCAGTTGCTTCTTTTTTAGCGTCAGCTTTAGCCTTTGCTGCTTCTTTCTTTGCGGTTGCTGTTGCTTCTTTTTTAGCATCAGCCTTAGCC
>NZ_JBFTNT010000168.1:0-8962 GCF_056397585.1 Pedobacter sp. 05L430
GTTTTCACCACCTTTATTTAATCCTGTAGGCGTAAGCTGGTTTCTAATTAGTTTATAAGCATGATTACCATCCTGTAATCTGGCCCACAGGTTTACCTTCCATCCCATAGACCATCCTGTAGAAACATCTCCCCTCTGGATCAATGAGGTATGCGCAGCGTCAAACAATTCAGGAGTACGTAAAGGAGAAATCTGATTTGCAGGATACAAACCAAAAAGGTGAGAAACATGCCTGTGTTTGTCATTAGGATCATCCAGATCCTGCATCCATTCCTGCAGTTGGCCGTACTGCCCTACCTGCATTGGGGCAAGCCTATTACGCATGGCCTTAATTTTAGCTACAAGATCTTTATCCGTATTTAGTGCCTCGGCAGCTCTTATGGTGTTAGAGAACAGATCAAACACAAGCTGGTTATCCATAGTAGCACCAGCGGCTATAGATTTACCTTTATGAGCTCTTGGTGCATTTTCTGGCGACATAGAGGGCGATACCACCATCCATTTATGAACTGGTTCTTCTACAAGGAAATCCAAATAAAACTCTGCCGCACCTTTTAATGCCGGGTATACTGTGGCAAGGTATTTTTTGTCTCCGTTATATAAATACTTTTCCCAAACATGGCGACTTAACCACGCTCCGCCCATAGGCCACATTGCAGAATAAATACCATCAACCGGGCCGGTTATTCTCCAAAGATCCGTGTTATGGTGTGTTACCCAACCGCCGGAGCCATACATAACCTTTGCAGTTTCGCGCCCTGTATGAGAAAGGTCTTTTACCATTTCTATCAGCGGGTTATGCATTTCGGTCAGGTTAGTCCCTTCAGCTGGCCAGTAGTTCATTTCAGTATTAATGTTAATGGTATATTTACTTCCCCATGGCGGATCCATTTTATTGTTCCAAATTCCTTGCAGGTTGGCAGGTTGGCCACCTGGCTGAGAAGACGAGATCAATAAATAACGACCAAACTGATAATAAATAGCTGCCAATTGAGGGTCATTGCCATTTGCAAAGTCCTTTAACCTAACATCTGTAGGATTCTTAATAGAATCTGTTTTACCAAGATCAATTTTTACACGGTTAAAATATTTTTGATAAGCTGCAACATGATCCTTCAATAGCTGAGGATAGCTTTTCTTTAACGCAGCATTCAAATAGGTTTCAGAGCGTTTGTTTTCATCAGCACTGATGTCGTTATAGTTCACAAAATTGGTTGCAATAGAAACATATATGGTAACACTGTTCGCTCCTTTAACACTAACCTGATCATCTGATAAAGAAAGCTGTCCACCTTCATTTTTAACTTTTGCTATTGCATTAAATTTAACCTTACCTGGAACGTTCTCTCTGTCGCTGCTTATTCCCGACAAGTGTATTTCATTTGTATTAATAGCTTTAGCAGACCCTTTGTGCTCAGTTGCCATTGATGCGTTAAACGTTATGCTACCTGGCTTACTCGCGGTTAACCTGACTACTATTGCCTGATCTGGTATAGAAGAAAAAATGGTGCGGGTATAAGTAACTCCATTAACTACGTAAGTACTTTTAACTACGGCATCAGCAAGATTTAGCTCGCGGTAATAGTTCGAAAAGTTTTCATGCCCCGGAAAGTTCAGATTTAAATCGCCCACTGGCTGATACTTCATTCCGTTGTTCTTTTTAGACTGGATAGCCTTTTCAGCAAGCGCATTGGCTTCCACATATTTATCTTCAAAAAGTAGTTTTCTCACTTCTGGTAAAGCACCCAAAGCATCGGGGTTGTCATTGCGATTTRGGCTCCCACTCCATACTGTAGATTCGTTTAAACTGATCTTTTCGTGGGCAGTATTTCCATAGATCATGGCGGCTAGTCTTCCATTTCCTATTGGAAGAGCAGCTTCCCAAACAGATCCTGCCGGAGATTTATACCATAATTTCAAATCTTTCTCTTGCGAGAACGCAGATATGGTTATGCCCATAAGTAAAGCATAAGCCACAATAATTGTTTTTAGGTTGGTGAACATTGGTTGTTTAATATTTGGTTTGTGTGTAATCTTTTTTACTAATTAATGCATTAGCATTAAAAAAAAATTAATATATGATTAATTCCATTATGGTTTACATTATTGGTTTAGTTTTCATGTTCAAACACATAATTATTACAATCTATACCGTTCCTTATTCCTAAATCCCAATCACTTGGATTGCTTTTCATACTATGAATCTTGTTTAACTACCTCAATCGCATTGGAGAACAATTTACTTTGACTAATGGTGATGTAGGAGAAAATATGGCAGCCATTTTTTATATCTTTATATCTGCAATGTAAATAAGCCTCAAAAGAATCTTACAGTCATGGTGTACAATATTTTAAACGGCGACTCCCTTGCTTATAGTTTTCCAGAAGCAAAAATTGAAGGGGATGTTATTGTTGTTAGAGAAGGTCTTATTGACGGAGAATTATCAGGAGACAACCTACATGACTTTTGGCAATCAAGAGCCAAATACATGAGAATAACTGAAACCGAATACAATAATTCTGTTGTAAAAGAATTTGAAAAAATAATAAATGCACCCGATCATTCAGAGTTTAATCTTTGGTTTGAGTATGACTTGTTTTGTCAAGTAAATATGTGGTTTGTTATTTCAATTATCAATAGTTTGTCAATAAAGAAAAAAGTTTTTGCTGTTTACACTTCTTATTTAGACAAAACCAGTAAACAATTTTGGAATGGCTTTGGATCAGCAAATTCAGATGAACTTAAAGTTTGTTATGCGAATAGACTTCCTTTAAGTGAAGCCGACATAAATTTAGGACAACAATTATGGAAAGCTTACAAAAACGGCAATCTTGAAGAGTTGACAAATCTTTCAAAACATCAATCTTTAGTTTTTCCGTATTTACAAGAAGTAGTGAAGGCGCATGTTGACCGCTTTCCAAAAGATGGCACAACAGGAAGACCTGAAAAAGTTATTGAAGACATCACGAAAAATATTTCTACTGATTTTCATAAAGTGTTCAAAGAATTTTGGAATAGAGAAAGCGTTTATGGTTTTGGTGACGTTCAATTAAAAAGTCTCTATGACAAAGTAATGCACTACCGCTAATATTTGTATGCCACAGACGTAGCCCCCTTAAAGGAACAAAAAACACCAATAATTACTTATTTATTAGGATTTAGTAGATATTTACAGATTATGACAGAACCCCTCGTTTTATATTCAGTAAGTGAGCGTATAGCAACTATTGCTATAAATCGTCTTGAGAAGCGTAATGCATTAAATCCCGATCTTGTTCAGCAGTTAACGGATTCGTTCATCAGCGCATCAGAGGATGATGGCGTAAAAGTGATTGTTTTAAAAGCTAACGGTGCTGTTTTTAGTGCAGGTGCTGATCTGGCTTATTTGCAGCAATTGCAGTTAAATACTTATGAAGAAAACCTTGCCGATTCTGAGAACCTAAAGCGACTGTTTACCACCATTTATTATTTACCTAAGGTTGTCATAGCTCAGGTAGAAGGGCATGCAATTGCCGGAGGCTGTGGACTTGCAACTGTTTGCGACATTACATTTTCTGTTCCTGAGGCCAATTTTGGCTATACTGAAGTAAAACTGGGATTYGTTCCGGCTATAGTATCCTGCTTTTTATTACGCAAAACAAGTGAAACTATTGCTAAAAAAATACTACTGACAGGAAGCCTTTTTTCTGCACAAGAGGCACTTGAGCATGGATTAATAACGTTTGTAACAAACAAAGAAGAGATTAGTCAAAAAGTGAAAGATTTTGCATTAAATTTGTGTAATGAAGCTTCAGCAAATTCGTTAATGGTAACTAAGCAGCTAATCGGGCAGACTACAAATCCTTTATTGGAGAAATGCTTGTCGCTAGCCGTTCAGATAAATGCCAGGGTAAGAGATACTGATGATTTCAAAAAAGGAATTGCCTCTTTCATTAACAAGGAAAAGATAAAGTGGTAATTACCTTTTGATTGTGACAAATGCTAATAGAACTATACTAATACATAAAAAAACTAAAAACCAGAAAATGTTTAAATCAATCAAAACCGGTGTTGTAGCTGTAATTTTAATCAGCACGGCCATTGTTGCTAAAGCTCAAAAAATTGTAGATCAGGGAACATTAACCTTTGGAATTGAGTATCAATTAACAGATGATCAAAAGAAGGTTATAGATCCTTCTGTTCTTCCTTCCGAAAGTAAAGTTCAGTTTAATGGCAATATATCTAAAATTGAAATGGATATGGGCCCTGCAATGATAAAGGTATTTTCTGATGGAGCTGCCAGAACTGCATTAGTACTTATAGATATTCCGGTTGCCCAAAAACAGTATGCGTCTAAAATGTCTAAAGAAGATTTAGACAAACAAACAGGAAACCTGGTATTCAGCGACTTTAAAGCAACAGGCGAAAAACAAACAATCGCAGGCTTTAATTCAGAAAAATACACTTATAAAGATAACAATGGTGCTAACTACGAAGTTTGGGTTACTACCGATTTAAAGGTTACACCGGGTGCTACCCCTCCAGGATTTGATCAGATAAAAGGTACCCCTGTAAAATACACCAACATCAGAGATGGTTTTAAAACAGTAGCAACATTAAAAAGTCTGAAAGAAGAAAAAGTAGGTCCTTTTAGCCTTACTATACCAAGTGGTTATGAAGAAAAAACAATGGCAGAATTAAAAGCTATGCAAGGTGGTGGCCAATAACATAGCGTAAAATGTTAAAAAGCTTCCTGTTTTTTGCACGCTTCTTTCTGTTTTGGCTGTTATTTTTTTTCGTTGACCGCCTTACATTTATCATTATAAATTCAAAAAAACTTGCCATGGTTCCTTTATCGGAAATCATGGCAAGTTTTTATCATGCCCTAAAGCTTGATCTGTCGATGACGGCGTACATACTCGTCATTCCTCTTTTCAGCTATATATACTGGCTCTTAAATGGCCGCAAGGTGGTAGAATTAAAATGGCTTACCATCTATAACAAAATCCTGATCATATTATTCAGCATTATATCTGTTGTAAATTTCAATATTTACCGGGAATGGGGTAGCAAAATAAACGCAAAAGCTGTTGGTTTTGCCATTTCAACGCCCAACGAAGCACTTGCATCAAGTGCATCCTCTCCTATCGGATTAACGTTATCTTTACTTGTTTTATTGATTGTTATAGGTTTTATTCTGCAACGATGGGTTGTACTTAGGAAACTTAGTTTTAAAGCTAGTCCGATCTGGTTACGGGGAATTGCCGTTATCATATTGGTTTTTTTAAATTTTCTCTTGATACGTGGCGGGTTAGGCGGTTCTCCAATTAATCAAAGCATGGCCTACTTTTCCAAAGAACAGGTTTTAAATCATGCTGCAGTAAATACAGAGTGGAACCTGTTGTCGAGCGCCCTTGCTGCCCGCATGACCAAGAATAACCCTTATAACTATTTAAGCAAGCAAGCAGCCGATGCAAATATTAAGGAACTTTATACTCCGGCAAAGGACACTACCATCAACATACTTACCACTAAACGACCAAATGTAGTCCTGGTAATCATTGAAAGCTTTACTGCAGATCTAACCAAAACACTGGGCAACGAGGATGGTATTACGCCTAACTTTGATACGCTAATACACAAAGGAGTGCTTTTTAGTAATATTTATTCCTCTGGTAGCAGAACTGACAAAGGATTGGTAGCCACTTTAGCTGGCTTCCCTACCCTTGCCGCTGGCAGCATAGTAAAATGGCCTGAAAAAATGCAGAAAATTCCCGGCATCTCTCAGCCATTTTTTAAAAACGGGTATCAAACCTCTTTTTTTTATGGTGGAGAATCCGAATTCGACAATTACAAGGCATTTATTTTAAGTCACAATTACCAAAAGTTGATTGACAAAAATAATTTTAAAGGTGGAAAAGTAACCAAATGGGGACAATTTGATGAGGCGGTTTTTGACAGGCAGATTGAGGATCTTAATAAAGAAAAGCAACCTTTCTTCTCTACCCTGCTTACCCTTACCAATCATGAACCTTATGCGCTTCCGGGCAATTACAAGTTTGGACAGGCTGATAACGTTACAAAATTTAAAAGCACCGCACATTATACCGATTCCTGTATCAACGCTTATTTAAACAATGCAAAAAAGGAAAGCTGGTATAAAAATACACTCTTTGTATTTATTGCAGACCATGGTCACCTTTTACCTAAAAATAGTCACGAAATTTATGTTCCTCAACGTTATCATGTACCCTTATTATTCTATGGAGATGTGATTAAAGACGAATGTAAGGGCAAAAAATTTGAAGATGTAGGAAGTCAGGCTGATGTGGCTGCCACAATACTTGGCCAGTTGGATATCAGTGCAAAGGAATTTGTCTGGAGCAAGAACCTCTTAAACCCTTATGCAAAACATTTTGCATTTTTTAGCTGGGATAATGGAATGGGCTTTATTGATAACCAGCAATGTGTTACTTTTGACAATGTGGGGAAGACCATATTATACAACAGCAATCCTAAAGATAAGGACCTAACTTTAAAAACCCTTAACACCGCCAAATCATACCTACAAAACGTTTATCAGCAATTTATAGAACTATAAAAATGAACTTCAAACACATTTTTTTTAAACTGGCTTTAGTCTTAGTTTTAGGACTTTTTGGAAAAGCCAATGCTCAGGATATCAAATGGGCAAAAGATGGCAATTCATACTATGAGGTGAGCCAAGGTGAAATTGTATCAATAAGCCTTCCTCTTAATGAAAGAAAAACCATTGTGAGCCGAAACTTGCTTTATTCAAGCGGTAATACAGGACTTGGTGAGATCAAAAGTTTTGAAATATCTGAAGACGGCACAAAAGTTTTACTTTACACCAATAGTAAAAAGGTTTGGCGCTATGAAACACGTGGAGATTACTTCGTTGCCGATCTGAAAACCAATCAACTTACTCAGGTGGGAAAAGATAAACCTGCCTCTTCGTTAATGTTTGCCAAGTTTTCTCCTGATGGGRATAAGGTTGCCTATGTAAGTAAGCACAACCTATATGTTGATGACTTAACGAGCAAAACGAGTAAAGCCTTAACTACTGATGGTACTGAAAGATTAATAAACGGAACTTTTGATTGGGTATATGAAGAAGAATTTGATTGCAGAGATGGATTCAGATGGAGCCCTGATGGTCAATCTATCGCCTATTGGCAAATTGATGCTACCAAAATCAAAAACTTTTTGATGATAGACAATACAGATTCTATTTATTCTTTTACTATCCCTGTAGAATATCCTAAAGTTGGAGAAAACCCATCGTCATGCAAAGTCGGTATCGTTAATATCGCCTCAGCAAAAACCAACTGGTTAGAAGTACCCGGCGATCAGATCCAAAATTATATTCCTAGAATGGACTGGATCCCTTCTAGCAATGAAGTGATTTTACAACAATTAAACAGAGAACAAAATGTAAGTAAACTATTTGTTGCTGATGCAAGCTCTGGTCAGGTAAAAAATATTTATACCGAAACGGATAAAGCATGGATTGATGTAGCGAAGGGATGGGACTGGATAAATGACGGAAAAGAGTTTATTTGGATGAGTGAAAGTGATGGCTGGCGTCACCTTTACCGCATCAGTAAAGATGGTAAAAAGCATACGCTGATTACACAAGGTAATTACGATGTTATCGAGAAATCATTAATAGATGAGAAAAACGGTCAGATCTATTTTATTGCCTCTCCAACAAATGCTACCCAGAAATATTTGTTTAAGACTAAGCTTAGCGGTGGAAAAGCAGAAATGGTTACCCCTTCTATACTAAAAGGTACCCACTCTTACGAGATATCTCCAAATGGAGTATTTGCGCGCCATACTTACCAAAGTGCTTCAGTACCTCCAATTACGGAATGGATGAAACTTACCACCTTAAATCCATTGACCATGGAAGGTAGTGTTACCAATCAGCTTGGACGAATGAGACCGCCAAAGAACAAAGTGGAATTCTTTAAAGTAACTACTGAAGATGGAATTGAATTGGATGGCTGGATGAAGAAACCGGATAATTTTGACCAGACAAAAAAGTACCCGGTTGTATTTTATGTTTACGGTGAGCCTGCTTCGCAAACTGTAACCGATACTTATGGTGCAGGTCGCAACTGGCTTTATGCTGGTGACATGCCTAAAGATGGCTACATCTATATTTCTGTTGAAAACAGAGGCGCCCCTGCTCCCAAAGGCAGAGAATGGCGTAAAAGTGTTTTCCAAAAAATAGGTACCTTAAATATTCGCGACCAGGCTATGGCTGCAAAAAAAATAATGGAATGGCCGTTTGTAGATAAAAACAGGGTAGCTGTTTGGGGATGGAGCGGTGGCGGCTCATCAACCTTAAACTTAATGTTCCAGTATCCGGAAATATACAAAACCGGCATCGCTATTGCAGCAGTAGGAAATCAGTTAACTTATGATAATGTGTATCAGGAAAGATATATGGGATCTCCATTAAAAACTAAAGAGGCCTATGTTAAAGGCTCTCCTATCACTTACGCTAAAAACCTACAAGGCAAGCTTTTATACATACATGGAACCGGTGACGACAATGTGCATTACCAAAATGCAGAGATGCTGATTAATGAACTAATCAAGAATAGAAAAGTATTTCAACTGATGTCGTACCCTAACAGGACCCATAGCATTAACGAAGGCGAAGGCACATCTGAGCACCTTGCGCTTACTTACACCGAATTCTTACAAAGGAATTGCCCTCCGGGAGGCAAATAATGTAAAGAAGTGACTGTATCATTAATACGATCGCAAAACAAATAGCATGATTTAGATTAATGATACAGTCTCTTTTTTAAAACCTTTTTGACCTGTATATCGTTTATATAATTGGGACATTTACAAGACAAAAACACCCAAAAAATCCTGCATATTTGCCCAAAATCATGTAAAAAAGAAGATAGCATACATTTTTTTGTGCTTCCGAATGTTAGT
>NZ_JBFTNT010000169.1:0-8948 GCF_056397585.1 Pedobacter sp. 05L430
TACCAGAACAGCAACATCGTGTTAATCCACGTATTTAAAGAATACTGTGCGCTGCTGTTTTTCAAAGGCACCCTGTTAAACGATCCTAATGGCATCCTGGTTCAGCAAACAAAGAATGTGCAGTCGGCACGCCAAATCCGCTTCACCAACGCACTCCAGATAGTTGAACAGGAAGCCGCACTAAAATCCTACATCCACCAGGCCATTGAAGTAGAAAAAGCCGGTTTAAAAGTCGATTTCAAGGAACATACAGAACTCGTATTCCCTGCCGAATTTCAGCAAAAACTAGATCACATCCCTGCCTTAAAAACCGCTTTTGAAGCATTAACTCCGGGCCGACAAAGAGGCTACCATCTCTATTTCACTTCAGCCAAACAATCCAAAACCAGAGAAGCAAGGGTCGAAAAATGCATGCCCCTAATTCTCAACGGAAAAGGACTGGATGATTAGTAAATTCTTGATGGCGGCAGCCCGTACATCTTTTTAAATGCAAACGAGAAATGCGAAAGGTCCTCAAATCCAATTTCCAGATATACATCTGATGGTGCCCGGCCTTTCTCTTTAATCAGGTAATGCGCCTCCTGCAGCCTCCTTTGCAGCAGCCACCTGCTTGGCGTGGCATTAAAAACCTGCGAAAAATCCCGTTTAAACGTAGCCAAACTACGCCCCGTAAGGTAGGCAAAGCGCTTTAACTGCACATTAAAATGGAAGTTTTTATTCATAAAGGCTTCCAGATCTATTTTACCCGGCTCACTAAAATCAAACAATACATCCTTTAATTCAGGGTTTGTCTGCAGCAAAATCATAATCGCCTCGCGCTGTTTCAATTTCTGAAGATCAGCATTAATCAACTGATCAGCCGCAACATACGGCAACAGCGAATTCATAAAACTCTGATAAAGCCCAAAACCTTCTAATGGCTTTACTTTTTCAACCGGCCTGCCTCTATTACCCTCCGCCTTATAGCCATAGTCCATGCTAAAGTCGCTTAAAGCCGCCTGATCCAGATAAATGGAAACAGATTTAAAAACCCCTCCCGGAGGAGGTTGTTTCACAAACTTAAGCAACTGGTTTCGTCTGATGAACCGAAAATCACCCTCGTTAAAAACATGCTCAGTAATACCGTCGCTTATTGTAAGCGTGCCAGATATCTGGTAGCTGAACACATGCTCGGGAACAAATTGCTCCCCCTGCCTGTTGCGGGTAAAATAGCAAGAGTAAGCAATGGGCGAATTAGTCATAGGTCATAAAATTAAGCATTTTACTGTTTTCTTTTAACATCGCTGATGTACCACTTGCCATCAGCACTAGCAAGAAAGTTCTCAGAATCATCATGATCTGTAGATAAACTCATATCCAGCCATTCTTCCATTTCCACTTGCCTCACCTCATTGGCATTGTTCAGCATACCTATCGCCTCACTGCCTAGTACCAAATGCACCGGTGGCGCAGGGTGCGAAGCCAGTTCAACCATCACTTTTGCCGCTTTTTCAGGATCTCCCACAGGGACAAACTTCCCGCCTTTAAATAGTGCTGTCCGCTGATTAACCATTTCATAACCTTCAATCTCACGTGCATAAGTCATAGACGCACCTGCCCAATCAGTTCTAAAACCGCCCGGTTCTACACTGGTCACATATATACCCAATGGTGCTACTTCCTTAGCCAAAGCCTCAGTAAAGCCGCCTAAACCAAATTTTGCTGCCTGGTACATGGTTAAACCCGCATTACCCACTCTTCCGCCTATTGAGCTTATCTGCAATATACGTCCCTCACCCTGGTTGCGCATGTAAGGTAAAACCGCGCGGGTAATTTCAATTGGTGCATACAAGTTTGTTTCCAGCTGACTGCGCATCTGCTCATCTGTATAAGCTTCGGCAGCGCCGATGATACCAAATCCCGCATTGTTCACCAACACATCAATACGTCCAAAATGTTTCGCTGCCTCAGCAACAGACGCATACACCTGCTCATAATCAGTTACATCCAGCRCTATAGGAAGTATCTGATCAGTAAACCTTGTTACCAGGTCATTCAATTGCGTAATATCGCGTGCGGTTGCAGCAACTTTATCGCCGCTGCTCAACACTGCTTCTGTCAGGCTCCTTCCCAATCCCCTGGAACTGCCTGTAATAAACCATACTTTTTCCATTGTCTTAATTTTTAAATACAATTCAAAGGTACAGCCCAATTCAGCGCAGCGTTTTGTTCAAAAGCTCAAACTGCTTTGTTAAAAAGCTCAGTAAACCTTATCTTTAGTATATGCGCAAATTATTACAGAAGCTATTTTCTCCCCTGATCATCAGGCTTGCCAATAAATACGCATCAAGGCCAGATAGTACAAGAGTACACAAAGCACTATCGGCACTATGCCAGGACATCATACAGCGCCCCGGCAAACGTGGCCAACTCATCGATCTGGGCACAAAACACCGCATCATTCTGTTCTCAGACCAGCACAAAGGAAACCGCAGCCATCAGGACGACTTCACGCTTTGCGAAGACAATTACCTGGCAGCACTACGCTATTACAACGAGCACGATTTTCTATACTGCAACATGGGCGACAGCGAAGAGCTTTGGAAAAACATGCTCCTGGATGTCATCAAACACAACAAAGCAAACTTCGAAGCAGAAAAACGCTTTCTCGAACGCAATGCCTACATCAAACTTTTTGGCAACCACGATCTCTACTGGGACAACGACCCCCTCGCAGGTTTTATGCTCAAAAATATCTTTGGAACAAAGGTCCGAATCTATGAGGGCATCATTTTCACCCTCGCTGTTAAAGACCAGCAACTCAACATATTTATCACCCACGGCCATCAGGGCGACATGCAAAGCGATGGAAACTGGTTCAGCAAATGGTTCGTCTCCAATATCTGGGGGCCAGTTCAATCTTTCCTCCGCATCAACCCAAATACACCTGCCTTTGATAACCAGCTCAAGTCCGAACACAACCAGATTATGTACGACTGGACCGCCAAACAAACCAACCTGGCCTTAATTACCGGCCACACTCATCAGCCAGTATTCAATTCACTTACCCATCTGGAACGTACTTACATCAGGCTCAATGAGGCTAAGAAAAAAGGCGACAAGGCAACCATTCAGAAACTGGAAGCCGAACTCCTTGCAGGAAAAATCAGCGGTAATACCTCTCCCAGGCTCGAAAATTCCAAAAACACTTATTTCAATGCTGGTTGCTGCTGTTTTAACGACGGGGATATCACCGGTATAGAAATAGAAGACGGCAAAATCAGACTTATAGAATGGAAAAAAGACATCAATGGTGTACCGCAACATCTGGTACTTGAAGAAACAACGCTAGATAACCTGCTTGGCTAATTACCTCCCGATCTCAAATCTACCCCAAAAATCCTTTTATAAGATTAGCTGTCTCTTCAGGTTTTTCTGCAAGCAAGAAATGGCCACTATCCTCAACTTTTACAAACTGTAAATCTGTTGCGTAGTTAGGCAGGGAATATTGCAACATTTCATATCCGGCAGCACCAATTCCAATTACAGGCATCATGAGTTTACCATAAGTTTTACTATCCTCTATATCCTGCGGAAAAGCCTGATACCAGGCATTTGACGCACGTATTCCATCATTACTATCATAAGCAAAAGCATAAGCAGCTTTATCGAACTCATCAATACTATTTTGATCTTTCAATAGGTTCCTAAAAATCCATTCTATTACAATAGACATCCTACCTGCCAGCAGCTGTTCAGGAAGTTCTTTTGTCTGATTGAAGGCTAACCACCATGGATAAGTATAGTTTGCGCTTAATATTGGAAGCATAGGGAGTTGATACATTCCGGGATCCGGATGCGGGGTATCTAGAATAACAAGCTTGGAAGTCATCTCTGGAAAATTCGCGGCAAAACTAAAGGCAACATGAGCACCAATGTCATGACCCGAAATATTAATTTTTTCGTAACCCAACTTTTTCACAAGCTCATAAACGTCCTTCGCCATGTTCTTTTTATCGTAACCTTCCAATGGTTTCTGCGAACTACCCATACCCCTTATTTCTATTACAATAACACGATAATTTGTCGCCAGTAATGGCATTACTTTATGATAAGCCCACCAGGTTTCTGGCCATCCGGGAATCAAAATTAAAGGCTGTCCTTCACCACCCTCTACATAATGCAGCACCGTCCCATTCACTTCTGCATAATTGTTTTTAAAACCAGGTAGCGATTTTATTAGTTCTTCGTCTGAATACTGCATTTTGATAATTCTAATTAGTGATCAATTTTCAATTGTAAAAGCAAAACTAAACACTAATTTTGCAACCAACAAGTATGAAGTATACTGCATAGTTCACTTTTATTTTTACACTTCAAAGAAATATGAAATTAATTAATCAGCTTTCAAAAGAAACAGGAATACCTATCGGCACCATAAGATTTTATGAAAAAACAGGTCTATTCACCGGCGAAAAGAAAGAGGAAGTAAAAACCAATAACTATGTATACTATGGAGATGACGTTGTCGAGAAATTAAGATTTATACAAATGGCAAAAGCGGTAGGTTTTACGCTGGCCGAAATCAAAGAAGTTGTAGATGCCTGGTACAAAAAGCAAATCAGCAAAAAAGCAAAGATTCAAGTTCTTGATAAGAAATTACTGCAAATAGAAGAGAAAATCAAAGAATTAAAATCAGTCAAAAAACAAATTGCTATCTGCAAGTTTAATATTGAAAATGAAAATATTGAAAACGCTGATGAAACTATCATTAGTGGAGGCAGACCTTTCGATCTACCCCCGTATTAACGCTCTCACCGACAAAGATAAAAAAACAACTTGTATATACAAGACCTTCTTAAATTCTTACCACATTTTCAAAAATAGAACCCACCCAATTCATAGAATTTGAATTAGTTTTTTATTTTTGGCCAGCCTATGTTCAAGCCCATTACCTTTCAAAATGAAAACTACCTGATCCACCCTTTCCGGCCCGAAGACCTGGAACGTTTTGGTCAAATCTCAAAAGAAGTATTTTGCATCCTATCCGATGATCATACCCTAAAATTCGTCCCCAATAAACGATTAAGTACATTTCAGGAAGCAGAACTATTCCTGCAAACCATGCTCATGAATGCCCATGCCGGGCGAAACTACCTCCATTTCATTACAGATAAAAAACTCAGCAAAGTCGTAGGCATTATCGATCTCATTTCCCCTCAGGTAGCACAGGAACATTACCAGATAGATCACTACCCTWTCTTCATCGAATTTTACCTCAGCAGTTTTGCCAGCGGATGTTATCTCATGACAGACATCCTTCCGACCATTGTAGACCAGATCCTGTCGCAAGGCATTTCCAACATAGGTGCCGTAGTCAACCGCGATAACATTGCTGCCAAGAAAGTCCTAAAGAAAGCACAGTTCCGCTACAAAAACCCTTTCGATCAGGTTCAGGATTTTTATGAGATCACACAGAACTAAGCACTTATAAAGAGTTATCCGTAGCCTCAAAATCAAATATTTCGTTATACTTGGGTTTCACAACCACCGTACCTTTTAAATCCATCAGGCCAAGTTTTATGGCACTCACTTCACTGTAATCACCATCCAGGTCACCAAAACGGAGTAAGCCATGCTGGTACGAAATAAATCTTGTCTTTTTATTTTTACTCAGATCAATCAATGGTTTTTTGTCCAAACCAATAAAAGCAGTTGGCTCATAGTCCACATTCTTCACAAAAAATAAACCATTGCCCAAACTGGCAAATCCGTTATCACCAAGTGCAAGTATCTGCTTCCCTTTCGTATCAATTATTACTTTCTCGTACGGATTCTTAATAGAGCTTGCCAAAAGATGCTTGCTATCCAGAATATCTAAACTACTCCAGTTAAAGTCAAGTAAATGCTCTCCTTTGGTATTAATCAGGGCATATTCCGATTGCCCATCATCCTTGCTGTCAAATCTTGCAACCGGCGCCATACCATAACTAAAGTCTACTCCTTTGGCAAGAGTAGGTTTTACCACCTCTTTTCCTTTCGCATCTATATAGCCGTAATGCGGCACATACTCATTATAAAACTCATGTATCTTATAAACCATCACCAGGGCCAGGCCATTACTAAACGCCGAAATCTCCTTATAAGTTGGTGGAGCTACCACCTGCCCCGTTGTCGTAATAAGTCCATATGTAAAGCTATCTTCAGCATTTGCTTCAGCAAATGAAAAACTCGCCAACCCATTCGTAAAATTCGACTCAATATCATACTTAGCATCTGTAACTATTTTTCCCTGAAGGTTAATAAGCCTGCCAATACTTTTTTTGTCACCATTTTTCGAATCATATTTCTCAAACACCTTTGCTAACCCTTTTTCAAAAGCCTCAGCACCTAAATATTGAAGCTTTATTACCTCTTCGCCCTTTAAATTCACGTAGCCATAGCTTCCATTCTTTGCAACTACAGCAAGTCCTTGCGAAAAATAGCCGACAGTATCATACACCGCCTCAACCACCATTTTTCCACTCGTATTAATAAAGCCCCATTTGTCATTTACCTCCACACCTGCCATTCCCTCGTTAAAGAAACTCACATTTGTAAATTGAACAGGAATTACCAATTTGCCCGCTGCATTGCAAAAGCCCCATTTGCCTGCCTTTTCAGAGTTGTCTACAACCTCAACGTTTACATTTTTACTTTGTGCAGTAGACATTTCCACTACCGGATATGATTTAGGGATGTATTTTCCAATGTTTACCGGTACAAGGTTGTTGTTCCACAAACCCGCATCGTCATAAACCAGCGGAACCACTTCATTGCCCGAAACATCAATAAACCCACATTTGCCATTCAGGCGAACCTGGGCCATATATTTTTTCTCTTTTTGCGCATAGGCGAAGGAAAAGCATGCCGTTAACAACAGCAGGAGCAGAAATTTAGCGTAATTAGATAGCATTCAATGTTTTTTAGGATGATGTAGATGCAATAAAGTTAAGCATCTTCTCCTTTATATTGCAAATGAGCCTCCGGATTATAAACTTCCAGTATAAAGCCAGGATTAGCCAGGTCTTTAAATTCAAATTGGCGATATAAACCATGCGCGTCACTGGTATTCAACATTTTTCTCCTCAACCTTTTCGACCACGGTTGCTCAAAAATATGAGCCAGCATCAGCTTCGATATCCCATTTCCACGAAATTCAGGCAACACCATAAAATCTGCGAACCACCCAAAAGTATAATAATCCGTAATCACCCTGCCAAATCCAACCTGCACCCCCTCTACAAAAGCACCAACACAAAAAGAATTCGCTAACGATCGGTCTACCAGTTCATACGAAATACCTTTAGCCCAATAAGAATCCTCACTTAAGAATCGGTGTACCGTCTTTACATCCATATTCTCTTTACCTGTTTTAACAATAAATTCTAACATAATATCTGATTTTTACACAAAAGTAGCTGGCAGCACTAAATGAACACAGTTACAGTTTTTGATATTTAAACAGACACAGTTATCTTTACCTCATGAAGCGCAACTTCCTGTACACCGAATTATCAAACAACATTGCCACGCTCATTAAAAATGGAGTTTTAAAAGAGGGCGACCGCCTCCCATCTGTCAGAATGCTATGCACAGAACATGGTATCAGCATGAACACAGCAAAAAGAGTATTCCTCGAACTGGAAGCACAATCGCTCATCGAATCAAAACCCCAGTCCGGCTATTTTGTAAGTCGCCTTCCCTACAAAAAACTTCCGCTTGCGCAGGTCAGCAGCCCTTCATTAATCAACGGCAATCAGGAACCGGAAGAATTGATTCATAAAATTTACGCCAACATGGGCAATACAGACCTTACATTTTTTTCCATTGGAGCGCCCGCAGATCAGCTCCTGCCCTTAGCTAAGCTAAATAAAGAAATCATCCTCGCCACACGCTCACTTAGCCACAGTGGCACCGCATATGAACCCTTACAAGGCAACGAGAAGTTACGCCGAATGATTGCAACACGTTCCTTAACCTGGGGAGGGAATTTTGATGAAAACGACCTGGTCACCACAGCCGGCGGAATGAATGCACTATCCTTTTGCATGATGGCCTTATCAAAGCCTGGCGATACCATCGCAATGGAAAGCCCCTGTTATTCCGGCATCCTGCAGTTGGCCCGCAGTTTAGGGCTCAAAGTAATCGAACTGCCTACCCATCCTATTACAGGAATCGAAATCGATGCCTTAAAAAAAGTAGTCTCCAAAATCAACCTGTGCCTGCTGGTTCCAAACTTCAACACACCCTTAGGCAGCTGCATGCCCGATGAACATAAAAAAGAAGTCGTTGCACTTTTGGCCAAACACGGCGTTCCACTTATAGAAGACGACGTCTATGGCGATCTGTATTTTGGTGCCCAGCGCCCTAAATGCTGCAAGTCCTTTGATGCCGGGGGAACAGTACTCTGGTGCAGTTCTATTTCCAAAACCCTGGCCCCGGGCTATCGCGTGGGCTGGATCGCACCTGGCAAATACAAAGAGCAGATCCTTAAGCTCAAACTGGTTCACGCCATATCCTCAACTACCATTACACAAGAAGCAGTAGCCAACTTTCTAAAAACCGGCAGATATGAAAATCACCTACGCAAACTGCGTCAAACCTTGCAGTACAACTACCAGCAATATATAGATACCATAGCCGAATATTTCCCGGAGGGAACCAAAACCAGCCGACCGCAGGGCGGGCTTGCCTTATGGGTAGAATTTAGTAAAGAAATCAATACTACAATCCTGTTCGAAAGGGCGCTGAAACAGAACATCAGCATTTCTCCCGGCAGGATGTTTACCCTACAAAATCAGTTTGAAAACTGCATGAGGCTTTCCTTAGGCCTACCCTGGTCCGAAACCCTCAAACAAAAATTAAAATTACTTGGCAGGCTGGCAGGATCATAACTGATCAAAATACGCCGTAGTCTCCTCCAGTAT
>NZ_JBFTNT010000170.1:0-8948 GCF_056397585.1 Pedobacter sp. 05L430
CCTTACTTCTTTGTGGTTAGTCAGATATTGAGATAAAAATTATCGTTATTGAGTATGTGAGACTAACAGTAAGCATCTAGCATATTGATATGAAACTCCTGATACCATTTGTCTTTATGAGGTGTAGAGGCCTCATCAATGCCATCTGGAGTTCCCATTAAGAAGAACTTAATTAAAATATTCAGTATCATTTGGTTTTTGAATCCAGCAACTCCAGCAACTTATTCTGCAAATCAGCACCTCGCAAACCTTTGGCAACTATCTTTCCTGAGGGATCTAATAAAAAATTACCGGGTATAGACCTTACACCATATAATTTAGCGACTTCATTATCCCAATACTTAAGATCTGAAACATGTGTCCATGTCAATTTATCATCTTCAATTGCTTTTAACCACGCATCCTTTTTACCTGGCTGATCTAATGAAATACCCAACACAGTAAATCCTTTGTCTTTAAATTTTTCGTAAGCTGCAACCACATTAGGATTTTCGCGGCGGCAGGGCCCACACCATGAAGCCCAGAAGTCTAACAAAACATATTTCCCTTTAAAGTCCGAGAGCTTCACCGGGTTATCATAGATATTATTCTGGGTGAAGTCAGGCGCTTGTGAACCAATTTTAGTCCTTTTTGCAGCAGCAAATAGAACTCCAACTTGCTGGCCGTAGTAAGTTTGACGAATTCCAGACGAGAGATTTTGATACACTTTTTCCGCATCACTTTGTAATGTTTCATCAGAAGCCAACTGTGAAAGCACTGTTAGACTAACGAATGAATTTGGATGCCTACTTGCAAAGTCCAGATATATAGGAAATAACTCAGCGGAAGTGTTGTCATAACGCTTATAGAATCCTTCAAGGAAGGGTTCATCTTTTTTCTGTTCAACAGTGAATTTTGCATATTCTTCTCCAAGCGAAGTAAGTTTATCCTGTACCTTTTTTGACGCCGCTTTAAGCAAATAATTATCTGCATTAACTTTTGATCCATTGATCAGGGAATGTTTTAATGAGTCAGTGCCGGTAAGTTTTATGTTTCCAGGTTCGATATAAAATGATAGTACGTCTACCCTATTTCCCTTAATCGCATCTTTTCTGTAAAGAGTACTTTTTAATGGATCTTTAATGCTCCCATTAAAGTTAAATTTTCCATCAGTAACTATTGCTGAGTCTGCTTTGTTTTTCCCTTCTACACTGTAAGTAAGAAAAAGTTTTTCTCCTGTTCGGAGTCCTTTGATCTCTCCACTAAATGTAAATGGTTGCTGAGCAACAGCTATCAGAGGTAACATGCCGCCAATAAATGATAGTATTTTTTTCATATTAATTGTTCAACTAAATTTGATACAAAACAAATATAAATAAATACTACTAAATTAATAGACTTTATTGAAACTTCCCTTTGAATAGAAAATTTTGGCGTAAAGTAATCTTAACCTATTTATCGTAATGCCGGAAAAGGTCTGTTTCATAATTTTCAGCCATGGGTTGGTCAGGGTCATACTTCGGGCTATTTTTTACCGCTTCCACCGAAACATCTACTTCCACAGACGAGTCTGCCCAACTAACCTCTTTTATCCATTCGGGCGAAAGCAGAACTTTTTTCCCCGGAAACCAGCTACCGGTATCGACAATCAGAAAACGGATTCTCCAATACTCATCGACAATAATATCAGCTACTTTGCCTATCTCTCCATTCGTGGCGTGGATGTGATACCTTTTAACTTCGCTGATGCTGCGCAAATGAGGATCTCCAGGCTCTTTTTTATTACGCGCTGCGATGGACGCCTCTAAAGGCACTCTCGATTCAATCATTCCTGCCATACCCAGTTGCCCATAAAATCCTCCGCCTGTAGGATCGCCGTATGGCCATTCGTAATGGCTGTATAAGGCGAGCTCTTGCTGGCGGGATACAGGCTTTTCTGTATCTATGTCGGGACTCTCTTTAATTTGTTGCTTGGTGAGTTTAATCGGAAAGGACTTGTTTTTCCAATCAGGATCCTTCAAGGCTCCCGGAGAAATAAGTACTTTACGGTCCATTAGCCAACCGCCTGTTTTTACAATGAGGTAACGTATGGTCCAAGTTTCATCATCAAAATAAAACTCATCAACTTTCCCAATTTCTCCGTCGGTAGCACCCATAGTGAAACCGATCAGACTTTTTATATTATGTAGCATAATTTTAGTAATTAGGATTCAATAACTATCTCATTTCATAAAACAATCCAGGTTTGGATTTGTTCATCCACTTTGAATCATAAAAATCTGTATCTTGAATAGATTTAAAATAACCTGATATGAAACTTTTAAAACTCCTGCCGATACTTTTGTTAGGGATATCAGCCCTGGGCTTTACCACGCAAAAGACCCCATCCTGGCAAACGCTTTTTAATGGAAAAGATCTGAAAGAATGGGATACCTACCTGGCTCCCGATTATGATGACTCAGGTAAACCCCTTACAGGTATACCCATTGGTTTAAATAATGACCCTAAGAAGGTATTTACAGTGATAAAACAAGGCGAAGAAAATATCATCCGCATCTCGGGTGAAAGCTGGGGTGCAATCTCTACCAAAAAAGAATATGAGAATTACCATTTACAACTACAGTTTAAATGGGGAAATCTGAAATGGGGACAAAAGAAGAATTCGAACAAAGACAGTGGGTTGCTATATCATTCGGTAGGTAAATATGGGGCTGATTATGGGTCATGGATGCGTTCACAAGAATTTCAGATTGATGAAGGTAACTGTGGCGATTATTGGGGAGTTGCTGGTGGTGCAGCAGATATTCCTGCAATTAAAGAAGGGAAAAACTATACTTATCGTCCGGAAGGAAAGCTTATTAGCTTCCGAGAAGACAGCCAGATCGGTAGATTCTGTAAAAAAATGAGTGATGCAGAAAGACCATCTGGTGAATGGAATACAGTTGATTTATACTGTTATGGAGATACTAGTGTCCATGTGATGAATGGCAAAGTAATGATGGTCCTTTACCGCAACAAGCAAATCGATGACGGAAATGAATCACCACTAAGAAAAGGGAAAATTCAAATACAATCGGAAGGTGCAGAAGTCTATTATAAAGGAATAAAGATTCAGCAAATAACCAGTTTACCTGCAACTCTCTTGAAATAACACGCACTATGGCTAAATTTTAAAACATAAAAGTGATTAACGAAGAACTATACCTATCAACATTTAAGACTATCATAGGGAATTACCATACAATTTCTGAAGAATCATTTTCATTACTCGTATCTCTGATCCGTATACAGACCATTAAAAAAAATGAATTCTTATTAAAAGAAGGACAGATATCCAAGTCATTATACTTTGTCTGTAAAGGAGCGCTTATCGCGTATTTTAGTGATGTGCAGGGAAATACCTATAATAAAAATATTTTCCTGGAGCGGCAATTTGCAGGTTCTACCGTTTCCGCATTGCTGAAAATTCCATCCCAATTTACGTTACAGGCAATAGAAGACAGTACAGTTATTACGATCAATCATGAAAAATACAAGGAACTTATCGACCAGCGGGACGATTTGAAAAATTTCTATATTGCTTATCTCGAAAAAAATTGGGTTATAGATAAAGAACAGCGAGAAATATCTATCGTAATGGAAACCGCCAGTATCCGCTACTTAAAAATGCTGGCAAAACATCCGGGTATCGACAAAAGGATTCCATTACAGCATATCGCTTCCCATTTAGGAATTACGGCAACGCAGCTAAGCAGAATCAGAAGGGAAATAAAAAATAAATAGACCAATCAACATATGTAAAGTGAAATTGAAAAACATCAATCTAACTTCGCTATATGAATCAACAATTAGTATCCATAGCCGCATTTTTGGGCGGTATCTTTTTAGCTATTCAGGCAGGGTTTAATGCACATCTGGGTGTTTTGCTTAAAAAACCGCTACTTGCTACTATAGCCACATCCTTCAGTAGTCTGCTTTTTGCCTCGGTTTTTGTTTTGTTGATTTCAAGCGAAATACCAAACACTAGCCTGATTAAAAAAGTTCCCTGGTATTTATGGTTTACAGGGGGACTTTTCAGTGTTGTCGGAATTAGCCTTTATTTTTATAGCATTCCTAAGCTAGGGCTTTCTAAAATGATCTCATTAGGATTATGCGGCCAACTTATTTTTTCGGCTATCGCCACACACTTTGGTTGGTTAAATTTGCCATTAGAACCAATAACCGTAAAAAAGATAATAGGAATTATGGCCATGATGGCTGGAATACTACTCATAAATTCAAAATAAGCACTATGAATGAACATGCCTTGCTAAACATCAAAAACTTAATTACGCTCTGGGAAAAAGCCAGTAGTCCGTTCAATGGATTTTTTACCGATGAACAACTTAGTTATGTCCGCATTCCAAATTCGGACTGGCCAAATCGTCTCTGGCTGAAGCAACAATTAGATGAATCAGCCTTAAAGGAAATTCTGGAAATTATCAACTCCTCTCCCATTAGTTTATCGTTTTCGTATTGGGATGATACAGAAAGCACCAGGTATAAACTAATTGAATATAGCGGATTTGAGCAAAAATCAGCACAAATTGGCATGTCCATGCACCTTGACCAAAAATTTAACCAAGAACAGCGGTTAACTTTTGAGCAGGTATATCAGCCTGAACAGGCAAAAACCTGGACAGATTTATATCCGGAATCTTTTAAGTATAATATTAATCCTGAAATACTAATCAAAACATGCAATCAAATAACCTATTATACCATTTATTTGGATAAAACACCAATAGGAACAGTCCTTACCATGCAGACCGAAAATGCAATTGGCATACACGGACTGGGAATTATTCCACAAATGAGGAAAAGAGGATTTGCTGAAGAAACGATGGCATACATCTTAAATAAAGCCATAGATAATCAGTTAACATATGCCTACTTGCAAGCTTCAGAATTAGGTAAAAATATCTATCTGAACATGGGGTTTACGGTAGATTTCACAATGAGAAATTACATTAAGCAATTTTCCGCAATCTGAATATAGATCTTTAAATTACTTAACGGCCTTAAAGCGAGCCAGGGGTGCCATTCTGGCTTTATTTAAAGATAAATCATCTCCGTTAATACTGTAATTATCAGCGGCAATCAAGGCTTTAGTTAAACCATTTTCAATCTCCATGTTTTCACAAGCCATCATAGTGGACATTCCCTGTGAAAATTTTATCCTTCCATTCTCTTGTAATTTAAACTCACCACCTATCCCATTACAGCCTCCAGAAGCAGAATAACGGCTGTCACTTTTTTGAAGCAAAAGAAATGGTTCTTTACCATTTATCTTATCTGCCACCGGTTTACCTGCAAGTTCAACTAACTTCCACTTACGATCTGTAATTTGACTKGTTTCCATAGTGTCTTTGCTTGTTTGTGGTACAGAAGTCTTTTTAAAAATATTACATGCAGCTAGACACAAAAGGCATAAAAAGAGGAACGAATATTGAGTAGGTTTCATACGACTTGGATTTTTGAATTGCAACAAATATACCTTAGCAAATGTTTATTTAAAAGAGAATTATTTTAAAACGCCTTTACAACGTCGAGCCCGTTCCAAAATCTGGTGAATAATCTTCATCAAAGCAAATGATAGGTTCTATATCTTTGTATAAAATTTATGTATGACTATTCTTTATCAAAGCCAAAATATCATTATTCGTGAGTTTGTACCTGAAGACAAGCAATTGTTCGTTCTGCTTTTTGAAGATGAAGAAGTTGCCCGGTACATTCCTCAACGCTCGACGGCACAATACCTGGAATTGTTTGACAGCACGATAGCAGATTACAGCAAAGGCCCGCTAGGCCGATGGGGAATATTTGATATCCATACCCTGGATTTTATAGGCATGTATCTTACAAGACATTTTGAATATGTGCCGGATCAGGTTGAGATTGGATATGTTTTGGCTAAAAAATATTGGGGGAAAGGTATAGCCAGCGAAGCGAGCAGCGCTTTAATTGACTACTGCTTTACACATACAGATACCAATCAGGTAGTTGCTGTAACCGATCTGGACAATATAGGTTCACAAAAGGTTCTTGAAAAAGCAGGCCTTAGACGGTTAAATAACCTCAAGAGAGATGAACAAGAGTTGGCTTATTTTATGATCGAACGCACATAGCAAATATGATTCTCTGTGATTACCGGGAAGTATCTTTCCAGGATGACAAAGCTAATTAACAAAAAAAATACCTGAAATTGATAAACATCAAATGATATCTACATCAAAATACTTATCCGAAATCATAAACAGGTTAATCGAAAAACAACCTTATGATAAAGTCTCCGGACATACAGATCTCAAAAGTTATATTGGAACCCAATATGAAGTCATCGGCCTTTCAGTACCTATGCAGCGGTCAATACTAAAAACGGGCTACACTTTCAGTACACTAACTCTTCAGGATCAGCTTCCCGTTTGGGATGCAATATGGAAAAATGCAGATGTTTACGAAGTGCTAAGCCAATGCATCTACTTTGTTGAAAGGAACTTGTTAAAACTCGATGCGAATGAACTCTGGGAGGTCGTACGCTTATGGGTAAAAAAGATTGACAACTGGGCGCATTCTGACGGACTATCCGATATCTATGCACATTTAATGGAAAAGATGCCGGAGAAGATATACGGCCAGTATAAGCTATGGAACAAATCCGAAAACCCTTGGGAGCGTAGGCAGTCATTGGTTGGGATGCTGCTATACAGTAAGAAGCGTAAAACCCTTCTCCCTGCGGCAAAATTGCTAGATATGGTGGGGCCATTAATTGCTGATAAAGATTACTTTGTTCAGAAAGGATTAGGATGGGCGCTTCGGGAGATTGGCAATATTTATCCTGAAGAGACAATGGCTTTTTTGAACAAACATTGTACAATTCTTCATTCAGTAGCTTTTACTACCGCTGTAGAGAAAATAGACGCTCAGATTAAAGAAATGCTGAAAGCCCGACGAAAAGAACAAAGACATAAACGTAAAATGTAATCCGGACTTTACTATGCATTGGGGTATGTGAAAAATATTATCATCTTTTTATTTTCAAAATCACGTTTTTAAAGATATTTTGCAACCTAATTATTAATGAGATCGATATGGCTTCAGGTTTTTTTGCGATTTTAGATGATATTGCTGCTTTAATGGATGATGTCTCTGTGGCAGCTAAAATAGCAACGAGAAAAACTGCAGGGATCCTTGGGGATGATTTAGCCGTGAATGCGGAAAAGGCAACGGGGTTTCTGGCTTCAAGAGAGATACCAGTGCTTTGGGCAATTACCAAGGGGTCCTTCGTTAACAAAATTATTATTGTTCCGATTGCATTATTGCTCAATGCATTTTTTCCTATAGCGATAAAGATTATTTTAATTTTAGGTGGTTTTTTCCTCGCTTATGAGGGCGTTGAAAAAATAATCGAATACTTTTTTCATCGCAAGAAGGCGKATCATGAAGTAATTACAGCGGTAAAACAAGATGGTATCGAAGCAGAAAAAGCAAAGGTCAAGTCTGCTGTGATGACTGATTTCATCCTGTCCATAGAAATTGTAATTATTGCACTGGGAAGTGTCTTGGAAAAAAGCCTCCCTATTCAGATTTTAACGGTTTCGGTAGTTGCATTACTGGCTACCGTAGGTGTTTATGGTATCGTTGCCATCATAGTTAGAATGGATGATGCTGGGCACAAATTGATCAAGCGTTCCAGTGACAAGGGCTTTGTTGCACTAATTGGTCATTTACTTGTTAAATCACTGCCTGTTATCATCAGAATTCTGGGCGTGGTAGGAACAATTGCATTGATCTTAGTTTCGGGCGGTATTTTCGTTCATAACATTGAATTTCTACACCATTTGCTGCCAAGTATTCCCTTGATCATTAAGGAGTTCGGGATTGGGGTTCTCGCCGGATTGATCGTCTTCGCAGTTGTAAAACTTTGCAAAGTAATTTTAAGTAGCCTAAAATCGCTTTAATAAGTCAGCGCATACACCTACAATTTCCCCATCAATATCAAATCAGTAATCATTAGACCATCCTTATCAGGAGAAGTAAAATGTTTTAAATTGATTATTTCAAAGTTATTTTCCTGGAAGGCTTGAGTTAAATAACGCTCATGATGATAATTTACCCATACCTTATCACCTGTACTTGATATTTGATATCGCGATTTATTAACATCATCCTCCTCCATCGTGCTCAAATAAAACACACCACCTGGATTTAATAATCCAGGAACACTAGCGATTAGCGCAATAGCTTCCTTACGCGTCAAATAAGGTAGGCAAAAGCCACACGTGATTCCATCAAATTTCTCTTCGATCGTATCAATCTCCCGGCAATCCATGAGCTCAAATTTAGCTGTCGGGTTATTAGCTTGGGCTAGTTCGAGCATTTTCGAGGACAAGTCAATTCCTAAGACTTTATAGTCAGGTCTCCTGTTTAGCAAGTATTTGGTGATATTTCCAGGGCCACAGGCAATGTCTAAAATGCTGGCATTATCGGCTGTTATATTATCACAAAAGATATTGAGTAAGTCACCATAGGAACTAACATCCATAAACTTATCCTGATATATTTTTGCCGATTTGTTAAATGCATCAGCCGCCTTTAATATTTTCATATCCTTATCGTCTAAATTGGTCTTCGCTCATTACCGGAAATTCTTTTCATGATTTTAAATGCTTAAAGCTATAAAATATATATATAAAAGACCCCCTAAAAATGGTATATTTAATTGAGCTTTAATTAATTGTAAGAATCCTTATGAAAACAATATTGCTGCTTTTTATATGCTGTCTCTTTTTTTCTAGTGGTGATAAAGATATCCAAAAGCCATTGTACCTATTGGATTATAGTAAGGCAATTGTAGCAACATGTGGTTCTTTGTCTTTCACAGAAAATATTGATACTGTCGATAATGGCAAATTTATGATGTACCTGCC
>NZ_JBFTNT010000171.1:0-8942 GCF_056397585.1 Pedobacter sp. 05L430
CCCCTATACCGATCCAAATGCACATATTGATGTAAGAGAAGGTCTGCCTAGATTAAGAGAAAAATGGATAACCAACAGACAAGATGTTGAGCAGTTAGATCACATTTCTTCTGATTATGGTCAGCAGCGCCTGGCCGACAGCAAATTGGATTCGTTGCGTTTTGCTTATATCAACAAACCTTACAAGGCAAAAAATGGCGCTAATGTTTCTCAAATGCATTACGCAAAAAAAGGCATCATTACTGCCGAAATGGAATACATTGCTATTAGAGAAAACCAAAGAATAGATCTTTTAAATGAGCAACTGGGTGCACAATACGCTGTAATGAGTCATCAGCATAAAGGTCATAGCTTTGGCGCAAATACCCCAAAGGGATACATTACCCCAGAGTTTGTTCGTCAGGAAGTGGCTTCGGGCAGGGCGGTAATTCCTTGTAACATTAACCATCCTGAATTAGAGCCAATGATTATTGGCCGTAATTTCCTGGTTAAAATCAACGCCAACATCGGTAATTCGGCCGTAACCTCTTCTATTGAAGAAGAAGTTGAAAAGGCAGTATGGGCATGCCGATGGGGTGCAGATACGATAATGGACTTATCAACCGGAAAAAACATCCACGAAACACGCGAATGGATTATTCGTAATTCTCCGGTTCCAATTGGAACAGTTCCAATATATCAGGCCTTAGAAAAAGTTAATGGAAAAGCCGAAGATTTGACCTGGGAGCTGTTTAGGGATACTTTAATTGAACAGGCCGAACAAGGTGTAGATTACTTTACTATACATGCTGGTGTGTTATTGCGCTACATCCCGCTTACGGCAAAAAGGGTAACCGGAATTGTATCAAGGGGCGGATCCATTATGGCTAAATGGTGCCTTGCACATCATAAAGAAAGCTTTCTTTATACTCATTTTGAGGAAATCTGCGAGATCATGAAGGCATACGATGTGTCCTTTTCTTTAGGCGATGGTTTAAGGCCCGGTTGTATAGCCGATGCTAACGATGAAGCTCAGTTTGCTGAATTGGAAACGCTTGGTGAACTAACCAAAATTGCCTGGAAGCACGATGTACAAACTATAATTGAAGGTCCTGGTCATGTACCGATGCACCTGATTAAAGAAAACATGGAGAAGCAACTGGAACATTGTTCTGAAGCTCCGTTCTATACATTAGGCCCCCTAACTACTGATATTGCTCCGGGTTATGATCACATCACATCAGCCATCGGTGCTGCCATGATAGGTTGGTTTGGGACTGCAATGTTGTGTTATGTTACCCCAAAAGAGCATCTCGGATTACCAAATAAGAAGGACGTTAAAGAYGGTGTRATTACCTATAAAATTGCCGCTCATGCTGCCGATTTAGCAAAAGGCCATCCTGGTGCGCAGTACAGAGATAACGCTTTAAGTAAGGCAAGATTTGAATTTAGATGGGAAGATCAGTTTAATCTTTCTCTTGATCCGGATACGGCAAAGGAATTTCATGATGAAACTTTACCTGCTGACGGAGCAAAGATCGCCCACTTCTGCTCGATGTGCGGSCCKAASTTCTGCTCGATGAAGATCACTCAGGATGTTAGGGAGTATGCCGCAAAGCAGGGAGTTGATGAACAAGATGCACTGGCAAAAGGGATGGCAGAAAAATCGAAAGAATTTACAGAGAAAGGCAGCGAAATCTATTTGTAGATGAACGTAATTGTTATTGCAAATCCTTGTATGGTTGACAATGAATCAAATATAATTAATCAACTATTTGAAAGTGGATTAGATATATTTCACTTAAGAAAAGATTCATATACAAGAGCGCACTATAATCAGCTGATTTCTGAAATAGATGAGGCATATCATAGCAGGATTGCATTACATGATTATCATGAGCTTGCAGGCGACTTTGGGATTAACAGGCTGCATTACAAGGAGGCGCATAGGAAACAATTACAGGAGGCTAAAACGATGCTTAACTTTAATGACACTGTATTGAGTACATCTATCCATCAGCTTGAGGATATTAATAATTTGCAAGAATTTGACTATGCTTTTTTTGGGCCGGTGTTTAACAGCATATCCAAACCAGGGTATGCTGGTGTGCTTAATCGGGACTTTATTTTACCACAGCGTTTAAACAACACAAAACTGATTGCGCTGGGTGGAATTGATGATAAAAATGCCGAAGCGCTCAGTTTAATGGGTTTTGATGGAGTGGCCGTACTTGGATTTATTTGGAATGACCCTTCTAAAGCGATCAGTAATTTTAAACGTATACAGGAAAGATGATAGCAAACAGACCATATGCAATTAGTATTGCGGGATTTGACCCCAGTGCAGGTGCCGGTGTTTTGGCCGATGTAAAGTGTTTTGAGCAACACCATGTTTATGGCTTTGGCATCTGCAGTGCACTGACAGTGCAAACCGATAGCGAATTTTTAAAGAACAACTGGTTGGATTCACTTCAAATCATTGCACAGCTGGAGCCTTTAATGGCTCGGTTTAAGGTGTCGGCTTGTAAAATAGGACTGATAAAAGATGTCTCTGTTTTGCGAGAGGTGGTCAGTTTCCTAAGAGCTAAAGATTCTGATTTAAAGATCATTGTAGACCCGGTATTAAAGGCAAGCTCCGGTTATGAATTTCACGACTGGGCGAATGGGATGGAAATATTATCGCCTGTACTTGAACAGATAGACTTGATTACTCCGAACTACAATGAAATGCTAAGTTTAGGTGCTGAGGCAATGGATGTAAGCCATACCGCTAAGCTTTGGGCACAATACTGCGCGGTTTTATTAAAAGGAGGACATAGCATTGCTGCACCCGGCACTGATTATCTATATGAGCAGGATGATACTTATGAGTTTAGCTCGGGGGTTGATCAAATTCATCAAAAACACGGCTCTGGCTGTGTTTTATCGGCAGCGATTGCTGCAAATGTTGCACTTGGTTATCCTTTAAAACAAGCTTGCGGCAATGCTAAATTATATATCGAAAAATTCTTAAACAGTAACAATACCCTACTTGGGTACCATTCATTATGATTGATAAACTACACTACATATCACAGGAAACTGAAAACATCAGTCACTTAGATGCTATTAATAAAACACTTATTGCGGGTGCAAAGTGGATACAACTGAGGGTTAAAAACAAGCCTGAGAATGTAATTCTCGAACTGGCTATTAAGGCCAATGCACTTTGCAAAGCTTATGGAGCAAGGTTAATTGTAAATGATCATCCGTTAATTGCCCTAAAAGCTGGCGCTTATGGGTTGCATTTAGGTTTAACCGACATGCCAATTGCAGAAGCAAGAAGTATTGTAGGCGGGCAAATGATTATTGGTGGTACGGCAAACACTTTTGAGCATGTTAAACAAAGGGTTGCCGAGGGAGCTGACTATATAGGATTAGGCCCTTATCGGTTTACCAATACCAAACAAAATTTAAGCCCTATAATTGGTTTAGAAGGATATGAAGCGATTATGAAACAGGTTTCTATAGCTGGCATCACCACTCCTATTATTGCAATTGGAGGTATAGAATTGAATGATATTTCTTTGATTATGACAACTGGGGTTCATGGTGTGGCATTATCTGGTGCACTAACCAATGCAAATGATCCTGCCGCTGAGCTTGCACAAATGTACAGTGCGCTAAAGGTTTTAAACCCCATTAATAACTAACTATTATGTTAAAAATAGCAGACAAAACATTTAAATCCCGTTTGTTTACKGGAACCGGAAAGTTCAGTTCAGCTACTGAAATGGAAAAAGCATTGCTTGCTTCGGAATCGGAGCTAGTAACTGTGGCTTTAAAAAGAGTTGATCTGAAAGATAATGACGATGATATTTTAATACATCTAAATCATCCTCATATTAACCTTTTACCTAACACTTCTGGTGTCCGCAATGCAAAAGAGGCAGTTTTTGCGGCTCAAATGGCCAGAGAATCGTTAGAAACCAACTGGATTAAGCTTGAGATTCATCCAGATCCTAAATATTTAATGCCCGACCCAATCGAAACACTAATAGCCACAGAGGAACTGGCAAAACTGGGCTTTATTGTACTTCCCTACATACATGCCGACCCGGTTTTGTGTAAGCGATTGGAAGATGCTGGGACATCGGCTGTAATGCCTTTGGGCTCTCCTATTGGCAGTAATAAGGGCTTAAAGACAATAGACTTTTTAGAAATCATTATCAGCCAAAGTAATGTTCCTGTAATTATTGACGCCGGAATTGGTGCTCCTTCTGATGCTGCAAAGGCTATGGAAATTGGTGCTGACGCGGTTTTGGTGAACACTGCCATTGCAGTTTCACAACATCCTGAACAGATGGCCAGAGCTTTTAAGATCGCCGTAGAGGCCGGAAGAATGGCTTTTGAGGCTAAACTTGGTTCTGTTAATTTACATGCTGTGGCCAGCAGCCCATTAACCTCATTTTTAGATGACTAACTTCACCAACCTCTTCCAATCCTGCAACTGGGACGAGACCAGTAAAAGCATTTATGCCAAAACTAGTGTTGATGTGGAGCGTGCCTTAAATTCTTCTCAAAGAACATTAGAAGACTTCAAAGCGCTTATTTCGCCCGCAGCGGCTCCATATCTGGAACAAATGGCACAGATGAGTCAGCAGTTAACCMTTAAGCGTTTTGGTAAGGCGATTCAAATGTATGTGCCGCTTTATCTTTCTAACGAATGCAATAACATTTGCACTTATTGCGGATTTAGTTACGACAATAAGGTAAGAAGGAAAACGCTGTCTTCGATGGAAATTATGCAGGAAATCGCCGTAATTAAAGACATGGGATATGACCACGTGTTGCTGGTTACCGGCGAGGCGAACCAAACCGTGCATACCGAATATTTTAAAAAAGTATTGGAACTTATTAAGCCTCACTTTTCTCATATATCGATGGAAGTTCAGCCATTGGATACTGAAGATTATAAAGAACTTACACCCTATGGGTTAAATACGGTTCTTGTTTATCAGGAAACTTATCATCAGGATGATTATAAAAAACATCACCCAAAGGGGAAAAAATCCAATTTTCAGTATAGATTGGAAACGCCGGATAGATTGGGACAGGCCGGAATTCATAAAATGGGATTAGGCGTGCTTATAGGTTTGGAAGATTGGCGAACAGATTCCTTTTTTACAGCAATGCACTTAACTTATCTTGAAAAAAGGTACTGGCAGAGTAAATACAGCATCTCATTTCCGCGTTTACGTCCATTTAGCGGCGGCTTGGAGCCTAAAGTTGTGATGAACGACAAAGAGCTGGTACAACTTATCTGCGCTTATAGAATATATAATGAGGAAGTAGAATTATCAATTTCTACACGTGAATCCATCGTTTTTAGGAATAATATTGTGAAATTAGGGATCACATCTATAAGTGCAGGTTCTAAAACTAACCCTGGTGGGTATGCCGTTGAGCCACAGTCGTTAGAACAATTTGAGATTTCTGATGAGCGCAACGCAAAAGAGATAGCCCAAATGATTAGTTCCCAAGGTTATGAACCGGTATGGAAAGATTGGGATGTCAGTTTAACAAAAAACTAATTAACCATGGATAGCGCTGAATTAAAGAGATATAACAGACAGATTCTATTACCAGAACTGGGTATAGAGGGTCAGCAAAAGCTAAAAGCTGCCAAAGTATTGGTTATTGGAGCCGGTGGCCTGGGTTCTCCGGTGTTGCTTTATCTTGCCGCAGCCGGCATAGGCACAATTGGTGTTGTTGATCATGATACTGTAGATGAAAGTAACTTACACAGACAGATACTCTTTAATACTACTGATATTGGAAAAAGTAAAGCAGATACCTCAGTAAATAAGCTGCAGCTACTTAATCCGCATGTTAATCTCGTTTCCTACCCTTTTAAAATTGAACTGGATAATGCCAATTCGTTAATTCAGGATTATGATCTCGTAGTGGATGGGTCTGATAACTTCCCTACCCGTTATCTGGTTAATGATACCTGCGTTGCTTTAAACAAACCATTGGTATTTGGTTCTATCTTTAAATTTGAAGGTCAGGTATCTGTATTTAATTATAACGGAGGTGTGGATTACAGGGCGTTATTTCCTGAACCACCGGCTGCTGATGAAGTCCCAAATTGTGATGAAGGTGGCGTAATTGGCAGCTTACCGGGGATAATAGGCAGCTATATGGCTAATGAAACCATCAAACTAATTTGTGGTTTTGGCGAAGTGCTATCAGGTAAATTACTCATTCTTAATGTGCTCGACAATTCTTCATTGATCCTTAATATAGGAAAAAGTGTAAACGCCATTGACTCTAATTCAACTTCTGATAAGAAATTTGAGTCGGTTTATGAATCAGTTGCCTCGACTGCTGCTAAAAATGGCTATGAAGAAATAAACCTGGAAGCATTTGAATATCTAAAAGAAAAAGATTCTTCTCTGTTTTTAATTGATGTACGAGAGGATTTTGAATTTGATGAATACAATATCGGTGGATATAATTTCCCATTATATGAGCTTAATGATCATTTGCATTCGATCCCTGAAGATAAAAAAATTGTGCTTTGCTGCACCAGTGGCTTAAGAAGTAAAATTGCTTATAACTTGCTAAAAACAAGAACAGATGCTCAAATCTATATTCTGAGTCTTAATAAATAAAATATTTTTTTTCAATATTTCAACCACTATATATTCTTTTCTATATAGACTTTCAGTGTAGATCTACAATCTTAAATAACTCATAAAAAAACTCAAAAAGTTCAAAATGAAAAAACAGATTGCAAATAAAAACAGTACAAGTAAAAATCAGATACCAGTTAAAAAGATTCACGACAAAACAGGACCAAAGAAATTCAAAATTCTTGAGTTAACGAACAGTTTGACTCATAGTGCATATAAGGCTATGAGAAAAGAGCTTCCGAAGAGAATTGGCAAGTGTATTAATACATTAGACAATTACAGTTATATATCCACAGACTCAAAGGAAGACATCCCTTATCATGTTGCACTCGAAATTGAAAAGTATTTTTGCATACAGCCGGGCTCACTTAGCAATTTACCCATTCAGTAATGCTACCTTTGCAGTTCATAAGTAAATACAATCATTTCTGGTTTATCGGAAATGATTCAACATAGTGACCATGATAGCAATAGGACAATACAACGATTTAAGAATAATAAACAAAACAGAAGCCGGCCTTATTTTAACCGAAGGAGATAAAGAAGTATTACTTCCTTATAATGATGTTCCAAAGAATGCCGAAATAGGCGACAACATAACCGTATTCGTTTATGTTCATAAAGATGGCAGGTTAATGGGTACTACCAAAAAGCCATTGGCTTGTGTGGGTGATTTTGCTTATTTAACTGTTGTTGATGACAGTGAAGATGGTGCTTTTATGGATTTGGGTCTTGATAAGGATATATACGTTCCTAAAAGAGAGCAGAAACGTCCAATGTTTAAAGGAGACCGCCATGTAGTTTATATTTTTCTTGATGAAAGCAATGACCGTATGGTTGCATCTTCCAGGTTAACCAACTTTGTTGAGGAAGAAGATATAGATTTAGAAGAGGGTGATGAAGTAAGCTTACTTATTGTGGACCGTTCTGATCTTGGATATAATGCAATTGTTGATAATAAGTATATTGGGTTGTTGTACACTAACGAATTGTTTGATGTGCTTAATCCAGGTGAACTAAGAAAAGGTTGGATCAAGAAGATCCGTGTTGAAGGCAAGATTGATTTAAGTCTGCAACCAATGGGCTATGGTCATATTCTTGATACAAAGGATAGCGTTCTGGAAGAATTAAAAGAAAGTGGCGGCGTAATTGCTTTAGGCGACAAAAGTACTCCAGAAGAAATATATGCGCGATTTAAAATCAGTAAAAATGCATTTAAGAAGGTAATTGGTGGGCTATATAAGGACCGCTTGATTACCATTTCAGATCATGAAATAAAGATACTGATTGATCACGAGGCAGAGTAAAATAAAAAAAGGCCATTAAATTCAAATGGCCTTTTTTTATTTTAAAAGTTAAATCCTATTGAAAAATATGGCATTGTTGCCTCTCTCGAGAATCCGAGTGTTGCCTGTATCAAAAGTACTTCGCCAGGGAGCACATACAAGCCACCGCCATAACCATGGTGCCATCTTGCAGATGACTCTCCTTTTTCCCATACCCTACCTACATCGTTAAAACCAATCATCCCAACAGTTCCGGGAACCAGATAGGAAGTAAAATTAAACAGCTTTAATCTCATATCAAGGTTATGGTAAGCCATAGTGGTCCCCGTAAATCTTTTGCTGTTAAAACCTCTTAAACTATTAACACCGCCAATTTGCATGTGCTGGAAGAAAGCCGGATCGCCCACAACAGTCCCTGCTCCTATTCTATTTGCAAACACTAAACCTGATTTCCCAGGATTAATGTAGAAACGGAATTCTGTAGTTACAGATCCATAACGATCGTTGGTTTTATCAACCCGTTGCTGAGCGGTTAAAGACGTTTTCCAGTACAACCCTTTTTTAGGATTTGCAATATTATCACGACTGTCGTAAGTCCATCCCGCTACAAAACCGGCGTAGTACTTATCTGAAAATATCTCTTCTTCCGGATGGGCGGCATTATAATCATTAAAGAAACGTTCCTCATTTCCAGATGCTGTACTTGTATAAAATGATCCCAATACTCCGCCTTCAATTTTTAAATACCTGGTGAGTTTTCTACTGAGCCTTACATCTACATTTAAATAGTCGTAACGATTTCTGTAATAAGAAATCCCATCTTCTCTATCTGGTCCCTCATCATCATCGTTATCCAAATCGAGATATTGTGAATTGTTTCCAATGCCAAAGAAGTTACTTAAGTTGTTAGGTCCCAGCAAATTTGCATGTACTACAAGATCATTATTACCTACGGCCTTTTTAAAATCACCAAGATAGTCTAGAATAAACGATTTCCTAC
>NZ_JBFTNT010000172.1:0-8901 GCF_056397585.1 Pedobacter sp. 05L430
ATATAAGCCCTAAACAACCTTTCAAAACGTTCAAATTCAATCCCTTCTTTACAAATTACTAAGTATTGGTTCTCACCCTGAGCAATTGCTTCCTGAACATATGCTCCCCAATGTTGTTTAAGTTCGGCCGCCAAAAAATTAAAATGCTGCATATCAATTAAACGCCCCATGCTTTCGACAAGTGTAGGAGGCAGAATTGTTTTTCCTTTCACATACCAAAGACCATCCAACTTTTCCATACTACATATCATCTCCCCTGCACAAACAACCCGCCAAGCTTCACCAGTACGAAATTGCAGCACTTGGTAAACTACATCATTAACCCCATCTGGGAAATAATCCAACTCAATCATCTTTCCTCCGATCCTTTATACTTCCTTCATTTTTCTCAAACACAGCATCAGAATCTGTGTAATTCCTTTTGAACAGATCTACTTCTCTCATGGTTCAAAACTTAGGTAACAGCAAAGTTAGTACATTTCGAAATAAATTACTAATATTTTTAGTTTTTAATGAGTGCGATAGCTATATTTGCTAAAAAACAACAGCATTCCGCCCTTAAAATATAAGACCATGAAAAACACAGAAATTAAAATGAGTGCAGACCTAAAGAAATTCATTATCAGATTTGAACCTAACAAATTCAAAATGCTGACTAGAGGTATTGAAATCAGAGGCATCAACGACTTACACCGCAGCATAGAACTGGCCAACGCATTAATTGAAAGTTTGAAATTAAAGCTTGTTGTACATCATTCTGCTGAAATGGCTCAGTACAGAAGTTTTGAGGTTGTGAATGCTGAGCAGAATTAAATTAAGACGACGAATTTGTGTCTGAACGATGTTTACCACCCCAAATACTTAATTGTTTAAAAATAGGGCCAAATTCAAGTGCCATTTCAGTTAGCTCGTATTCAACCCTAGGTGGAATTTCGGCATAAATTGTACGCTTAACCAGGCCATCCTTTTCTAATGCCCGCAGCTGTAGTGCAAGCATGCGTTCTGTAATAAAGGGGAGCTCTTTCTTTAATTCGCTAAACCTATGAACTTTGCTTTCCAGCTTACTTATTATCAGAATTTTCCATCTCCCTCCAATCTTGTTAACAGCATATGTCAAATCACATTCAATAATCCATTTTTCATTGCTGCTATAAGTCGAGTTTTCCTTTCTTGTTGCCATTACTTACATGTTTGTTAGCACCGTACAATTGGTTGCATAAGCTGTAAAAATAGACGCTGCTATCTAATTTTGCAAGGAAAGAAAAGTTATGGACTTATATTTAAAAGGAAAAACCGCGATAATAACAGGTGCCAGTCAGGGAATTGGCAGAGCAATCGCAAAAGAATTGGCTTTGGAAGGCGTAAAAGTCTTGGCCGTAGCTAGAAACGAAGATTTACTTAATAGCCTCAAAGAAGAGATCAATACTTCCGGAGGCGTAGAACCTATTACTCTTGTTCAGAATATTCTAGCAGCAGGAGCTCCTCAAAAGATTGGAGCTGAGGGCATATCACTCTTAGGACACGTTGATATTCTTATTAATAATGCCGGCCGTAGTCGTCCCGTTGATGTGGTAGGATCTGAAAAGATCTGGATAGAATCGATGACCTTGGATTTTGATCGGCCCAGACAATTAACACAATGGCTTCTACCTCATTTTATTGCTCGTAAACAGGGGTCTATCCTAAACCTGGCAAGTACTTATGAATTACGAGCAGTTAATGTCTCGGCTGTTGCAAAAGCGTCTATTGTCGTGTGGTCTAAACAGCTCTCGGCGCAAGTTGGCCGTCATGGCATTACAGTAAACTGCTTGCAGCCTGGTCTCATAGATACCGAAAATATTCGCCCCTTCTTTGCTGGCGATGAGCGTAGGAAATTTGCCGACCGTGAGATTCCGCTCGGCGATTTCGGCGAGCCACAGGACATGGCCAACATGGCTGTTTTCTTAGTATCTCCTCGAGCGCGATACATAACCGGTACAGTTGCGGTTGTCGATGGCGGGATGCGTCACCATCCATTTTAAATACACTTTCTATCATTCCATGAATATATTTATCCCTAGAAGGAGGGATTATAGAAAAATATAATCCAACAGTTTTTGTGAATTGCTGTAATTCTCTAGTTTTGTATTTATGAATGCGTATAAGAAAGAATGGATCGACCTGCTTTTAAAGCAAAACTACCCAGGTTGGCTGATAGCCGACGATCGGGATAACATCTTTATAAATATCCCTGAAGATCAGGACCTGGAAATTGCAATGGCAGAATTCAAGAAAAAAATCCGTTCATTAACGTTAAAGATCAAGACCAAACCAGACAAATTAGGCTTCTTTATTGGAAACAGTAAAGACAGCAGGTTTTATGAGCTAAACGCTTAAGATTTTGCAGTTTTAAATCATCGCTTCTTATCTTTACCAGCATGACAACCTTTGCCGATAGGATTATTGCATTTAATAAGCAACTGGATTTTCATGGCTCCCTGCCCGATGACATCCGGATAATGAATCCTTACAAGGAAAATCCGCTGGCGCTAATCTGCTCGTCTGCTTTTTACAAAAAATACTACAATGATAATGAACCCAGACACCTCATTTTGGGCATCAATCCCGGTCGCTTTGGTTCGGCGATGACGGGTGTATCATTTACTGACCCTAAAAGGATGGTGGGTAAATGCGATATTCCATTTCCGGGACAGATGACACATGAGCCTTCATCAGAATATGTTTACGAAATGATTGCAGCTTATGGAGGTATACAAGAGTTCTACAGTAAGTTTTACATTCATTCAGTCTGCCCATTAGGCTTCACCATTAAAAGCACCAAAAGCAAGGAGGTGAATTACAATTACTACGATAGTGCTGAACTTTCAAAAGCGGCATATCCATTTATAATTGAAAACCTGGAAAAACAAATTGCCATTGGCTTCGAAACTGATATCTGCTTTTGTTTTGGAACAGGAAAAAACGAATCATTTTTAAGAAAACTTAACAACTACAAAAAGTACTTTAAAGAGATCATTGCACTGGAACACCCCAGATACATAATGCAATACAAATCAAAAAACAAATCAGACTATATCAAAAAGTACCTTGAGGCATTCAAGAAAATCTAAATTTATGCATGCATAGTAATTTATTTTGGCATATTTATTTTTAACTTAGCAACACTAATAGAAAATCAAATGGTGGCACAAATCATATTTATAGCAATTACACTGGCCGCAATAGCCTTGTTTAGCTATAATATCAAAAAAGTTATCCGAAATATACAATTGGGAAAGTCCGCCGACAGATCGGATCAGCCTCAAAAAAGGTTTATGACGATGCTTAAAGTAGCGCTTGGCCAAACAAAAATGTTTTTCAGGCMAATCCCAGCTTTTCTGCATTTGATAGTTTACTTAGGCTTCGTTATTATCAATATTGAAGTTCTGGAAATTTTGATAGATGGAATATTCGGCTCTCACAGAATATTTTCTGGAGTAGGCTTTATTTATGATTTTCTAATAGGCTCATTTGAAATATTAGCCCTTGGTGTATGGGTGGGTTGTGCCGTCTTTTTAATAAGAAGAAACATCCTTAAACTTAAGCGTTTTAGTGGCGTAGAAATGACTAAATGGCCCAGATCAGATGCCAATTACATTCTAATATCCGAGATTTTGTTAATGACAGCATTTTTACTGATGAATGCTGCTGATGCAAAACTTCAGGTTCTCGGATCCCAACATTATACAAACGCCGGAGCTTTTCCTGTAAGCCAACATCTACAAAATCTTTTGCCAAATTCAGAAGCAGCCCTTGTCGCCATTGAAAGGGGTTGCTGGTGGTTTCACATCATTGGGATACTTATATTTTTAAATTACCTGCCCTATTCTAAGCATTTCCATATCCTGTTTGCATTCCCTAATACTTATTTCTCCAATTTGGAGCCGAAGGGAGAGTTTACAAACATGAAGAGTGTTACAAATGAAGTGAAGGCAATGCTTGACTCATCATTTACTCCAGAAGAAGCAGAACCAGGACGCTTTGGGGCTAAAGATGTGAATGACCTTACATGGGTAAACCTAATGAATGCTTACACCTGTACTGAGTGCGGAAGGTGCACCTCAGTTTGTCCTGCAAACATTACCGGCAAGCTGCTTTCGCCCCGCAAAATAATGATGGATACCAGAGACCGAATGGAAGAGGTCGGAAAAAACATCGATAAAACAGGTAATGGTTTTGATGATGGCAAATCTTTGATTGATAACTACATCAGCAGAGAAGAAATATGGGCATGCACAAGCTGTAATGCCTGTACTGAGGCTTGCCCTATAAATATAGATCCTCTTGCAATTATTACTGAACTAAGAAGGTATGCAGTAATGGAAGAATCTCAATCGCCGGCAAGTATTAATGCGATGCTTGGTAATATTGAAAACAATGGCGCTCCGTGGAAGTATTCTCCGGCCGACAGGTTTAACTGGGCAAAAGAAAGTTAATTAAAGTATTTAAATCTATTATAGCTTAAAGATGAGCGAGCAACTAAATTTTGAAGTACCTACAATGGCAGAAATGATAGCCAAGGGCGAAGAGCCTGAGATATTATTCTGGGTAGGTTGCGCAGGYAGTTATGACGAAAGAGCACAAAAAACAACTCGCGACATCTGTAAAATCCTCCATCATGTAGGCATGAAGTATGCTGTATTAGGCACAGAAGAAAGCTGTACAGGAGACCCTGCAAAACGAGCCGGAAATGAGTTTTTGTTTCAAATGCAAGCCATGACCAATATTGAGGTTCTTAACGCCTACAACATAAAGAAAATAGTGACAGGCTGCCCTCATTGCTTTAACACCATTAAAAATGAGTATCCGGGTTTAGGGGGAAGTTACGAAGTTATTCACCATACACAGCTAATCCAACAATTAATTGACGAGGGTAAGCTAAAGGCCGAAGGAGGAGAAAGCTTTAAAGGTAAAAAGATAACTTATCACGACCCATGTTATTTAGGTCGTGGGAATGGTGTTTATGAGGCTCCGCGTAAGGCTTTAGAAGTTTTAGATGCGCAGCTGGTAGAAATGAAACGCTGCAAGTCAAATGGATTATGCTGTGGTGCCGGAGGAGCCCAGATGTTTAAAGAACCTGAAAAAGGCAATAAAGACATTAACATTGAACGTATTGAAGAGGCCCTTGAAACACAGCCAAATATTATAGCTGCCGGTTGCCCTTTTTGCATGACAATGATAAGTGATGGTGTGAAGCTGAAAGATCAGGACAAAAACGTACAAGTATTGGATATTGCTGAAATTACAGCTCGCGCGAATGGCTTGTAACAAGTTACATATTGCATCCTTAAATTCCGGAAGCAATGGAAATTGCTATTATATCGGAAACGACCAGGAAGCTATTCTTGTAGATACAGGTATCTCCTGCAGAKAAACCGAAAAGAGAATGTTGCGCTTGGGCTTATCAATGCATAATGTTAAAGCGATTTTCATTTCTCATGAGCATACAGATCATGTTCGCGGACTTGCCACCCTCTCTTCAAAATACAATTTGCCGGTATACATAACAAATGGAACTTTAAATGGCTGTAGATTCAATATCCGTGAAGACCTCATTAGAGTATTATATAGCACCCAAACAATATCGGTTGGAACTTTAGAAGTAACGAGTTTTCTTAAAATACATGATGCATCTGAGCCACACAGTTTCGTGGTTTCGTGTGGAAGCACCAAGGTTGGCGTATTTACAGATATCGGAGCGGCTTGTGATCAGCTTATTTTTCATTTTAAACAATGCCACGCAGCATTTCTTGAAACGAACTACGATGATGACCTATTAAGTAAAAGCGCATATCCGTATTTCTTAAAACAACGCATCAGCGGAGGTAAAGGTCACTTATCAAACAAGCAGGCATTAGACCTTTTTATACACCACAGGCCATCATATATGACCCATTTATTGTTATCTCACTTATCTAAAGACAATAACAATCCTGAGTTAGCACATAGTTTGTTCAGACAGCATGCTGGAGAAGTTGAAATTGTTGTAGCCTCTAGATTTGTCGAAACCGAGGTTTATACTATTTTTGAGCGAGTAAGCGAGCATTCGTCTTTCTAATATATTCTGAAAGCGCTGTAAGATCATTAGTTTTTATATTTTTTACCGGAATAGACATATAATTCGCCATTGTATCAACATCCTCTTCATTTGTATCATTATAAGTTTGCACAATTACATCATCACCCCTGGTGTATAAATATAAGGCGCCGATTGTATCTGTTCCCTGATAATCAAGATCTTTGAACTTCACCAGATTGAAAGAGAAATATTCAATCTTACCACTCTTAAAAAATCGCTTGTATCTACAAAAGCCACTGTTAGTAACATTAAGTTCGTAATGCTTTATTTGTGATGTTTCGAGCTCCTCATTATAGTGGCTCACAAGCAATTGCTGGATATAATCAGTTTGTTCATCAAGTAATTCAAGCTTAGAAAACCCCATGAAAAGAAGGCACATTGCTAATGTGAGGCATATTTTCAAGTTTAATGTAAACTTTTTCATGGCGTTAAGCATTTAACATCATCAAGTTAATTATTTTTGTATTTTTGATTTATGAGTTTTTCTCCACAATCCAGAATTTGGATATACCAAAGTAACCGCGCATTTACAAATGACGAGGTGCAGGCAATACAGGAAAGATTAAATGATTTTACTGTACAATGGAAAGCACATGGCCATCAACTAAATGCGAAGGCAGAAATATTATACAATTTCTTTATTGTGTTTTTTGTTGATGAAGCTTCTGCAGGGGTTACCGGTTGCTCTATAGATTCATCTGTAAGAATAATGAAGGAAATTGAGCAGGAATACAAAGTAGATCTGTTTGATAGATTCAATATGGCCTATAAGTTAGAAGACAAGGTTATTGTTACTAACAAAGAAGACTTTGAAACGTTAGTAAATATAAAAGCAATAGGCCCGCAGACTATTGTATTTAACAACATGGTACAAACATTACAGGAGTTTGAAACGAAATGGCAAATACCATTTGAACAAAGCTGGCACAGTAAAGTGTTTGCACATTTACTGTAACCAGCATACAATATTAGCTATTTTACGTAAAACACATCCCCTTCTGTAAACATATTAAAGCGAAGGCTCTCCATTTTTATATGTCCTGTTTTTGTGGTTTTCAAGTTTTTAGGATCTGCTATTCTTAGTACCTGACTAACTCCCGCAACCTCAATCTTCTTCCCTTGTACTATTATCGCCGTACCTTCGTCAATGCCAACACAATCAAAAGTAGGGTGCGCTGCCAATGCAGAAAGAAGCCTGTTAAACCTGCTTCTTTTAATAAAATGCTGATCAATAATAACTGAATTAAGCAGACCCAAGCCCTGCTCAAATTCAATGTTCTTATCAACTAGTTTATTAAAAGTTTCCCTATAAATAGTGTCTCCTGCCAACTGATTGCCAGTGATCATATACTTACTCATCACTGCAGCACCGGCGCTCGTTCCTGCTACAGTTGCACCGTTATTATATGCCTGATGGATCGCTTTATAAATCGGAGTATTTAGTACAACCTTCATAAAGCGGCTTTGATCGCCACCCGTTATAAAAATAAGTTTTGCACCTGATAAGGAATCAAGCAATTGCTTATTACCAGCGCTTTCAGCAGTAAAATTAAGATATCCGATACTATTTGCTGCCTGAGCAGAAAGCTCTTCTTTAATGGCATTAAAAGAACCGATAGGATCACCACTAGACATAGGGAGAACTATCATATAATCTTTGGGACCCAAATTTGCGGTTTTAATTAATTTCTGCACCAATTCCGGAGAACGGGAACCTCCCCCGATTATAAATAAACTTCCCTTTGGTGAAGTTTTTTGTTGCGCAATTGAAGAATAGCTACACAACATGAGTGCAAAAACAAAAACTTGCTTTAACCTTGCTTTCTCTAAAATATTTAAGACCATCATTTATAAATCAATACTTCTATTTTACCATCTTCTGTTACAGTACCTCTGTACATTCCTTCCGTATTAAAGGGCATCGCCACGTTCCCATTTTTGTCAAGCGCTATTAGTCCACCGTCTCCACCTAGCTTTTCCATTTTATCAAGCGCCTTCTTTGATGCATCCGCTACCGATAGATTTCTATACTCCATCATAGCTGAAACATCATAGGCTACTACACTTCTGATATAAAACTCACCCCAGCCTGTACATGAGATACCAGCAGTCAGATTATTAGCATAAGTACCTGCACCGATAATTGGAGAATCACCAACTCGCCCATACTTTTTGTTCGTCATTCCACCCGTTGAGGTTCCAGCAGCAAGATTACCCATCTTGTCAAGTGCCACAGCACCAACTGTCCCGAATTTATAATCTCTATTTATCGTTCCCAGCTTCAAAGATTTTTTATTACCATGATCAAGCACAGCTTTCACAGAATCTTCTTTTATAGCTTCCTGCAAACCATCCCAACGTTCTTTAGTATAAAAATATTTAGGATCAACTATTTCAACTCCGCACTGCTTCGCAAACTGCTCAGCTCCCCTGCTCACCATCATTACATGTTCAGATTTTTCCATCACTGCCCTTGCAGCGGTAATTGGATTACGGATTACACTTACTCCCGCAACGGCTCCTGCTTTTAAACTTTTGCCTTCCATAATTGCAGCATCCATTTCATTTTTACCATCGTGCGTAAAAACTGCCCCCTTACCGGCATTAAAGAGTGGCGAATCTTCAAGTACACGTATTGCTGCTTCAACTGCATCCAGACTCGTTTTACCTGATTTAATAGCATCATAGCCCTGCTGTAAAGCCTTTGTTAATGCTGCAGTATATGCAGCCTCCTTTTCCGGGGTCATGCTCTTCTTTAGAATTGTTCCGGCACCCCCATGCAC
>NZ_JBFTNT010000173.1:0-8857 GCF_056397585.1 Pedobacter sp. 05L430
ATACATGTACCAACGGGTACAGTATACTCTGTTTCTACCAACAACGACGGTAGATTTAGCATTGCAAATATGAGACCTGGTGGTCCGTATACTATTGAAGTAAACTATGTAGGCTTCCAAAAAGAAAGTGCTACTGATATTTATTTAAAGTTAGGTGATCCATATACTTTAAATGTAGTATTAAGTGATGACAGTAAAAATCTTGAAGAAGTAGTAGTATCTGGTAAAAAGGATGCAACTATGAATAGCAAGAGAACTGGTGCTGCTACAACCATTTCAAAAGAGCAAATTCAAAATTTACCTACTTTGAGCCGTAGTCTTCAGGATTTTACGCGTTTAACACCTCAGGCAAATGGTAACTCTTTCTCTGGATCAAGTACTCGTTACAACAGCATCAACATCGATGGTGCCATGAACAATGACATCTTTGGTATCGCAGGTTCACCGGCACCGGGTGGTTTAGCCAAAACTCAGCCTATTTCACTTGATGCTGTACAAGAGATTCAAGTTGTTTTAGCTCCTTACGATGTGAGCTATGGTAACTTTACAGGTGGTGGCATTAATGCCATTWCCCGTTCAGGAACAAACAATGTAGAAGGATCAGCTTACTTTTTTGGTAGAAACCAGAAACTAGTAGGTAAAAACTTTGCAGGCGAGAAAGCAAACGACTTTTACAGAACTCAATACGGTTTCCGTTTAGGTGCTCCAATTGTTAAGAATAAATTATTCTTCTTTGTAAACGCTGAGCAAACCAGAGATAAAGTTCCTACATCATTTAATGTTGGTGATGCAAATGCTATGCTTTCAGCAACTGATGCCAATACATTAGCTGATTTTGTTAAAAAAACTTATGGCTATGATATTGGTAGCTTTGATAAAATTGATCAGGAAACTAAAAGTGATAAGATTTTTGCGCGCTTAGATTGGAATATCAACAGCAAAAACCAATTGACTTTGCGTCACAATTATATTAAAGCATCTGATGACAACCTTAGCAGAAGCCCTTCTTTCTTCCGGTTAGGAAACAATGGATATAAGTTTGCCAATACTCAAAACATCAGTGTATTGGAGTTAAGGTCTCAAATAAATTCAAGCCTATCAAATAATCTTATTGTGGGTTACTCAAGAATCAGAGATTCACGTGCTACAAATGGTGCTTTATTCCCTCAGGTAGAAATTCAGAACTGGGGCGGACAAGCAGGAAGCACACTTCAGTTCGGTTCAGAAAGAAGCTCTACAGCTAACTCACTTGATCAGGATGTGATTGAATTTACGGATAACTTGAAATTATTAGCTGGTAACCATACTTTTACTTTAGGTACGCACAACGAGTTTTTCAAATTCAGCAACTTGTTCGTAAATAACTACAGAGGTCGTTATCGTTTCAGTAATCTTGACAATTTCTACAATGATAAGCCGAACAATATAGATGTTACTTATCCTGCGATTGCGGGTACTGTTCCTGCTGCTGCATTTAAAGCAGCTCAATTAGGATTTTACTTCCAGGACGAAATCCAAGTAGATCCTACCTTCAGATTGACTGCGGGTTTAAGATTAGATGTTCCTTTATTCTTTGATAAACCCGCTGATAATCCAGCAGTTTCTGCCGCATTCCCAGGTTATGGAACAAGTAATTTACCAAGTGGACAAATTTTAGTTTCTCCTCGTATCGGATTTAACTGGGATGCAACTGGTGACAGAACAATTCAAATACGTGGTGGTAGTGGATTATTTACGGGGCGTGCTCCATTTGTATGGTTCTCTAACCAATATGGAAATACTGGTTTAGATTATAAATCTATTGCATTATCAGGAGCTGCTGCTAATAATGCTGGTTTTGAGCCTGATCCAAACAAACAATCTACAGTTGGGTCGGCTGGAAATACTTATCAGGTTAACTTAATGAGCCCAAGATTCAGAGTACCTCAGGTATTCCGTAATAACTTAGCTGCTGATTTTAAATTGCCTGGAGGTATGTTAGGTACTTTAGAGGCTATTTACTCTAAAACTGTGAACAACATTCTTTATAAAGATTTAAATGTTAAAGCAAAAGGGACTACTATAGATCCAGCCTTGAGCAATGGAAATGACTTGCGTCCTGCTTACTCAAATAGAGTAAATCCAACCTACACAGGTGCTTATCTTTTAGATAATACCAGTAGAGGCTATTCTTACAGTCTGACTGCTGAGTTAAAGAAAAACTTTTCTAACGGTTTATTCGCAACTGTAGCTTATAACTATGGCGRATCTAAAGATGTAAACTCTGGTGCTAGCAGTACTGCTCAGTCTAACTGGGAGTTTGTTCAGATCGTTAATGACGCTAATAATCCTGATCTTGTTTATTCAAACCAAGACATCCGTCATAGAATTTTAGGTAGCTTATCGTACGCTGTTAACTATGGTCGTCAAAAATCAAGTGGAACTACTTTCTCAGTATTCTATGCGGGTAGTTCAGGCGTTCCTTTTACCTACTTGTATAATGGTGATTTAAATGGTGATGGTGCTTTTGGTAATGATTTATTGTTTGTTCCAAGAACAATGAACGATATCAATATGGTGAAACTTGAAATCAAAGATGCAAAAGGTGTTGTTGTTAAAACCTATACTCCACAAGAGCAATGGGATGCATTAAATACCTACATCAATAACGATTCATACCTTAAAACAATAAGAGGCCAGTATGCAAAAAGAAATGGTGCTCGTTTACCTTGGCAACACCAGGTAGATCTTCGCGTAATGCAAGATATAGGTACCATGATTGGGTCAACTAAAAACCGCTTACAATTATCGTTTGATGTATTTAACTTCACCAACTTATTGAATAAGAAATGGGGTCGTCAATACAGCTATGGCAACCAGGCTTATCAGTTGATTTCGTATAACTCAGGCCTTAAAGGATTTAATTTCTCTCCTACAACTCCTGGTAATACGTCTACTGAATCTTTCGATTCAAGATGGCAAGGACAAATTGGAGTTAGATATTTGTTTAACTAAGAATTATAATCATAAACAAAAAAGGCTCCCAATTTAGGAGCCTTTTTTGTTTAAACAATGAATTATGCACTATAATGCCGTTATCGAACCCAAATATTGGCTGTTCGAGGCACTTAGCCTATCATCAGATACAAAGTACCCCAAGCGGTTCATTTCTCATTTACGGTATGACTTTTAAGATATCGCATCCTTTTATTCTTTGTGCACCACTATTATTAAAGCTCATTTCCTTACTGTTTGGGGCATAAGCCAAAAGCATTACACGATCAGAGTTTTCCTGCGGGATGTTATGTTGTACATCCCAATTAAATTTTAATCCTTCAGCTACCATTTCCACTGTAGGGTTAAATGCCAGTGATAGATCTTCTGTGCTAATTATGATTTTGAATAGTCGATTTCCACATCAGGAAGATAACCCTTTAAAGCATTTGGTTTGTTATATTCAATAGCCAGATTCTGATAATTTTTAGTCGTGCCCCTGGCTTCAGGGCCAAAACCTGTTTTAAGAAGTTGTTTCATTCCAGAAAAGAACTCATTTATGACTTTCATTTGCTGGCGATTGTTAAGTTGTTTGATTGTTGGTGGATTGTTGTTTCTCCGTTGGACCTTATAATTTATTGGCCATTAAGGTCATAGCATGTTACGGCACCTACTTTTTCCGATACACCCCCAAGGATGCCATTTTTAAGTTTACCCATTTTTTTATATCTGATTAAAGTTTAGTTGCAGGGACGCTTGGAAATATCCCAGAGTTAAATATAGATAAATATAATATTGCTTTAAGTGGTTAACTATTAGGTGGTTTGGGATGTTTTTGTAGGGCGTTGCTAGGGACTTAATAGGGGAATAGCCCTAGCATTGCCCTGTCAACAAGAATTTATCTTATACTGGAATTAGTACTTTAACATCATGGTTTACAGATGATTTAAATTTTTGCTTTTAGATAACAGCCATTTTGGGCTAATAGTTAAATTTCAATCAAATGACATTTAGCTATACCATTTCTCTTTTTTTTTACGTTATTACAACGAATAAGTTACAATTGGGATCAGTAAATTATTAGGAGGAGCTATATAATGTCTTTAGAAATTACAGAATCAGAAAAATTACAAATGACTACAAAAGAGTTTTTGAGTGAACATTCTTTTGAAGAAATACATGAGATGCTAGATAAGTTGTACAGTGGATGGGCAGGTCATGCAGCTGTTCAGGTTGAAACTGAAGAGCGACTTAAAACACTAATATTTTTCGATGAATTAAAACAGTTCTTCGAGAAAATAGAAGAAAGCAATTAGGGATATAATCCGCTAATAGTTATTTGTAATTAAAATTAGTAATTTGGATTTACAAGCTAAGTTCTTTTCAATTAAGGTAAGAACAAACGCCTCCAGACTGTGAATCGAATACATTCCTTTTTACTTACCCAAGTCTTGTTAAAATACGTGCTAATATGTAGCATGTTTTGTTTTCTTTTTTTGGCAGCTAATGCTCAAAACAAGCATCGTAAATTTAAAGTAATTGCATTTTATACCGGTAAAAATGATCAGGCTCACATAAGCTTTGTTCATGAAGCCAATAAATGGTTCCCAAGAATGGCAGAGGAGCGTAATTTCACTTATGATTCAACCAATAACTGGGACAATCTTAATGCAAGCTTTCTTTCAAAATATCAGGTGGTTATTTTTTTAGATACACGGCCTGATAAACCAGCGGAGCGACAAGCATTTGAAAATTATATGAAACACGGAGGGGCGTGGATGGGCTTTCACTTTTCGGCCTTTGCATTAACTCCGTCAGACTTTCCACAAAACTGGGATTGGTACCATAATGAATTTCTAGGCTCCGGATCTTATGGAAGCAATACCTGGCGACCAACGTCAGCTGTTCTTCGGGTCGAAGATAAAAAGCATCCTACCACAAAAAACTTACCTGATACATTCAACTCAGCCCCAAATGAGTGGTATAAATGGACAAATGACCTTACAAAGAACCCAAATATTAAAATACTATTGTCAATTGACAGCAGCAGCTTTCCTCTGGGTACAGGGCCTAAACCTTACGAGATATGGCATAGTGGTTATTATCCTGTAGCGTGGACAAATAAGAACTATAAAATGGTATATATGAATATGGGGCATAACGATATTGATTATGAACATACACCTCATAACAAGGATTTATCATTTACGTTTGATAACGAAGTTCAAAATAAACTGGTTCTTAACAGCTTAATTTGGCTCGGCAGTAAATAAGTACAATTCAAACCGAAATATCTACGCTTCATCAACTATTTGTCTTTTCCTGATTAACAGATCTACAGCTTTGTATAAGAAATAAGCTAATAGTGATATGTTAACAGGATGTCTTTTTGAAAATAGAGTAAGTGTCAGGATACTTGGCGATACTTCGGATTTGATTTCATTGCACAAAACTGTGCGTAGAATAACAGTGGTAATAGTTGATTATGAACTCAATGATACCAGCGTTTCTAATCTACTGGTAGATTTTTTAGAAAATATTGAAAAAGCAATTCATAAAAATCTGACTGTTTCTGAGGGCTTTGAAAGTTCATGGACAGAATTGCTAATGATTAGCCGGTTGTTAAGGCTATTATCTGGCTATGTGGTAACGGATGAGCTGGACGAAATCAATATGCTTCTCCTTGAATATATTATCGGAAAAACGATCTCGCCTGCAAATGAGCAGGAGTACATAGGGCTTAATAATTATATAGAGCAGGAATTTTTATGCGTAAACATTAAACAATTTATTAGAAGTTTTGACTGCATAATAAATAAAAAACACACCTATGAAAAACATTAGATATACATTAATTACCGGTGCCAGTTCAGGGTTAGGAAAAGAGTTTTCTATTCAGTGTGCGGCTGTGGGAATGAATATTATTATGGTTGCCCTTCCTGGAAGCAATATGACCTCGATTGCCGAAAACCTCGCGCTTGAATATCAAATAGAGGCTAAAGTGTTTGAATTTGATATAACCGATAGTATATTGCTCATAGAAAGGTTGAATTACATTATAGAAAATTTTGAGGTCGACTTTTTAATTAATAACGCGGGCATTGGTGGTACGGCTTCTATAACAGAAAGCTCCTTAGAAGCTATGGATAGAATTTTGCAGGTTAACATCAGAAGTATGGTTTCTATCACTCAAATGCTATTGCCTCATTTGTTAAAACAACAGAAAAGCCATATCATGAATATCTCTAGTATGGCTGCTTTTACGCCAATAGCTTATAAAACTGTATATCCAGCCTCAAAAGCGTTTATTTCTTCATTTTCATTGGGGTTAAGAGAGGAACTGCACGACACCAATTTGTCGGTTAGTGTGGTTTATCCGGGGCCGATAATGACAAATTCAGGGGTGTCCATAAGGATAATGGGGCAGGGTTCAAAAGGACGGATTGGTTTGTTAACTACAGCCGAGATTGTTCGTATTGCGCTAAAACAAACCATACTTAAAAAAGCGGTAATAATTCCGGGTTTATGGAATAAGATAAATCATAGGCTAATGGGGATTTTACCTATGGAGATGAAACTTAGAATCGTATCGCGCGCAGTCAAAAAAGAAATTGCAATTAAATAATATCCAAAAGAATAATGAAAGTTTTAATAACCGGTGGTAATGGCTTTTTAGGCTCAAATGTCGCTCGTGAATTGTTCAGGCGAGGTTATGAGGTTAAGCTGATGATGAGAGGTACCTCGGATGCTAATGTAATTTCTGATGTGCCATGCGAAATCTATCATGGTGATATCAGTAACCAGGATGAAGTATCTATGGCTGTAAAGGGCTGCGATTATGTAGTGCATACGGCGTCTATAACCCAACAATGGGCCGTAACTTTTAAAGAGTACGAATTAATTAATGTTAGAGGCACTATAAATGTAGTTAATGCTTGCCTGGAACATAATGTGAAAAAGCTAATCCACATTAGTACTGCAAACACTATAGGGCCAGGTAATAAAATTAAGCCGGCTAATGAATTGAACTCCTTTACACTGTTACATGTAAATTCAGGGTATATCAACAGTAAATACATTGCTCAGCAATATGTTTTGGAACAGGTTGAACGTAAAAACCTTCAGGCAATAATTGTAAACCCAACATTTATGATCGGGCAATTTGACGTAAAACCCAGTTCTGGTAAAATCATACTGCATGGTATAAACAAACGGTTGGTTTTTTATCCGCCAGGGGGTAAAAATTTTGTACACATTAATGATGTATGCGCAGGTATTGCTAATGCATTGGAGATAGGTAAAATAGGTGATTGTTACTTGCTGGCTGGGGAGAATTTAACTTATAAAGAGTTCTTTAAATTACTGAATGAGGTAGCTGGACAGGATCCTGCCATGGTACGCATACCTCAATTCGTTTTAAAAATGATAGGAATAATGGGTACATTGGTTGGAGTATTTAGCAAAACATCGGGTAAGCTGACGTATTCTTCGGCCTATATGCTGTGTTTATATAACTACTATTCGGGCAAAAAATCTGAACGGGAACTACTGGTAAAATACACCCCGATAGATAAGGCTATAGGTAGTGCATTAACATGGTTCAAAGAAAATAATTACTGTTGAGCTTACTACTATGTTGATTGGTTTTTTAATAATGCTGATAAGGATGAATCCGGCCAAAGTTGAACAGATTTTTCAGAATAAATATTTTAAATACGGTTTAAGGGTATTGGTGCTGTATGTTTTTAGCCTGATATTTAAATCTTTTGACCTTACGTTTCCGCACGAAGTTGGTTCATTCTTATTAAGAGGGCAGGCTTTTAGTTTGCTGTATATCATTTTCGGCTTATTTTCATGGGAGGGAGCAGCCAGGCTATCGAAATATATAGATAGGAATATTTTTAATAAAAGTGTTTCGTCTAAGCTGTTGCTTTTATGCATTAGCCTTTTGTTATATGGTCTGCTTGTAGCTTATTTGTTTGGGTTATGCTATTCTGTATTCGATATTGTATTATTTAAGCAATATGAAGCCTGGAATCATTTTGTGGCTTTTAGCTATGATTTGAATTTTGGTACTTTCATTTTCTACCTTTTAATACTTGCTTACAATGGTGTGGTTCTTTATTACAAGAACTGGAAGGAATCGCAGCTGAATGCAGAACGGTTAATGCGCGAGAATATCCAGGCTAAGTACGATGTGTTGAAAAGTCAGATAGATCCTCATTTTTTCTTTAACTCACTAAGTGTGCTTACAAATCTGGTATATAAAAGTCCGGATTTATCGGCCGAGTATATTACACAATTGGCTAAGAGTTACAGGTATATACTGGATAAGAAATTTGAAAATCTGGTAACCATTAAAACAGAACTGGAATTTTTAGAATCTTATTCTTTCCTGATCAGGATAAGGCATCAGAGCAGCATAGAATTCCATATAAACATTAGTGAAGAGGTAAAATGTACAGGTATGGTACCGCCGGCAACTTTGCAAATGCTGGTCGAAAATGCAGTAAAACATAATCGCTTTTCGGCCAATGACCCGCTACGTATTTGTATAAAAGACGAAGGTGAGTATCTTATTATTGCAAACGATCTGAGAAAACGTGCAAGTGTCCAGAATTCTATTGGTGTTGGTTTGGATAATATCAGTAAAAGGTACGAGCTAACAAGTGATAAAAGAATTACCATAACCGAAACAGATAATACATTTACAGTACGCGTACCAATAATACATAGTTATGAAGATTATAATATTTGAGGATGAGAGGCATAATGCCGAAAGGTTGATTCAACTTCTGCAAAAATGTTTGCCCGTGATTGATGTGGTGGCTATTATTGAGTCTGTTGAAGACGGTGTTAAATGGCTGGATGATCAGGCTAATAC
>NZ_JBFTNT010000174.1:0-11977 GCF_056397585.1 Pedobacter sp. 05L430
TATAAAGGGAGATAAGGCTTTTTTGATAGCTCAGGTAAATAAAATAAACGACGGTGAACTTAAACAAAAAGTGAAAGAATATTTGTTTAACTCTAAATGTTGTTCTTCAGAAGAACTGAAAAAGATATAAGATGATAGAAAACGAAATACAGCTTGAAAACGTAATTCTTGTGGATGAACATGACAACATTATTGGAACAATGCCTAAAATGGAGGCTCACCTCCAGGGAAGGCTTCACAGGGCATTTTCTGTGTTTGTATTCAATAGTGACGGCCAATTGCTCTTGCAGCAAAGAGCAGAGGAAAAATACCACTCCGGCGGGAAATGGACCAACACTTGCTGTAGTCACCAGCGTTTGGGAGAGCAAAGCATTGATGCTGCTAATCGCAGGCTAAAAGAGGAAATGGGAATGGAGTGCACACTCAACTACGGGTTCAATTTTACCTACCATGCAAAATTGGCCAACGGAATTTCAGAAAACGAATTCGACCACGTATTCTTTGGTATGAGCGATGCAGTACCTCAGCCCGATTACACAGAGGTAGCGGCATTCAGATATGTGGATATGGAGACTTTAGCGCAGGATATCTCAGAACATCCCGAAATTTATACCGAATGGTTAAAGATTTGTTTTAATCAGATTATGGATTATTATCACAGATTTATTTAGTAAAATGAACAGCTGGCTTTTAAATTTTCTGGTGGCAGTAGGAACTTTTATTGCGATGGAAGGGGTTGCCTGGTTTACGCATAAGTATATCATGCATGGCCTGCTCTGGTCACTACATAAAGATCATCATCATAAAGAGCATGATGGTTTTCTGGAAAGAAACGATTTCTTTTTTCTGATTTTTGCAATACCAGGCATAATTTGCCTTGCGTTAGGCTCCTTTTACGGAATATCTCCAGCTTTTTGGACCGGTATTGGAATAACGCTATATGGCGCAGCCTATTTTTTTGTTCATGACATTTTTATACATCAGCGCTTCAAGATCTTTAGAAATTCAGAACATTGGTATTTTAAAGCCATAAGAAGAGCACATAAAATGCATCATAAACATCTTACTAAAGAGCGGGGAGAATGCTTTGGCATGCTATGGGTGCCATTCAAATATTTTTTCAGCAGTAAAGGAACGCCATCATGAAGTATACCTATCTGCTTATTGATTTTTTTACCGCCATCATTCCATTTATATTTTCTTTTCACCCTAAGCTGAATTTTTATAAAACCTGGAAAGCCTTTTTCCCTGCAGTAATAATAACGGGTATGATTTTTATTTTGTGGGATGTATACTTTACCAGTTTAGGAGTCTGGGGCTTTAATTCAAGGTATCTTATCGGGGTAGCAATAGGGAATATGCCTGTCGAGGAAATCCTTTTTTTCTTTTGCATTCCTTATTCCTGCGTTTTTACCTATCATTGCCTTGATCTATGGATTAAAAGAAATTTACCTCAAAGAATAGAGTTGGTGTTAACCACTTTGTTGATCTTTGTATTTGCAATAACGGGGATTTTGTTGAACGATAAGATTTATAGCATGGTAACTTTTATAGGTTTGGCTGTACTGATGGCCGTAGCCAGATATATACTTAAAGTAAGCTGGTTACCAAAGTTTTACCTGATCTATGGAATACTGTTAATTCCTTTTCTTATTGTGAATGGATTGCTTACCGGGACCGCTCTGGAGGAACCCGTAGTGTGGTATAACCAAGCTCAGATTATTGGGCTTAGAATCCTGACCATCCCCGTTGAGGATGTGTTTTATGGTATGGCTTTGATCCTTCTGAACCTTTTAATATATCTTCATTTGAAGATTAAATATCAGTTAATCAGCGGGTATTCAGGTAAACCCATATAGGTAATGTAAAAAAACCTTAATATTGTCAATCAAAAGAAAAATAGATTTATGATTATAGAACCTAGAATGCGCGGGTTTATTTGCCTTACGGCACATCCAAAAGGATGCGAGCAAAATGTAATAAACCAGATCAATTATGTAAAGTCAAAAGGTGAAATTGAAGGTCCTAAGAAGGTCCTTGTAATTGGTGCCTCTACGGGATTTGGATTAGCATCAAGAATAACAAGCGCGTTTGGATGTGGCGCAGCCACCGTTGGGGTTTATTTTGAAAAACCACCTGCACCGGGTAAAACGGCTTCGCCGGGATGGTATAACACTGCAGCTTTTGAACAACAAGCTCAAAAAGCAGGTTTATATGCTAAAAGTGTAAATGGTGATGCGTTTTCTACTGAAATAAAACAAAAAGTAATTGACCTGATCAAAGCTGATCTAGGACAAATTGATCTTGTAGTTTATAGTCTGGCATCTCCTAAAAGAGTACATCCAATAACTGGTGTAGTTCATAATTCGGTTTTAAAACCAATTGGCGAGACCACGTTTACCAACAAAACTGTCGATTTTCACACCGGAGTAGTTTCTGAGGTTTCTATAACCCCGGCTAATGAAGAGGAAATAGAAAATACAGTTGCTGTTATGGGTGGCGAAGATTGGGGTATGTGGATTGATGAATTAAAAGCGGCAAATTTATTGGCTCCAGAGGCAATTACTGTAGCTTATTCATACATCGGCCCTGCGGTTACTGAAGCGGTTTACCGTAAAGGGACTATCGGCAGAGCTAAAGATCATTTAGAAGCTACTGCTTTTGCAATATCTGACAAACTGAAAGACATTAATGGAAAAGCATTTGTTTCTGTAAACAAAGCATTGGTTACTCAGGCAAGTTCTGCTATACCGGTTATTCCTTTATACATTTCGTTGCTTTATAAAATCATGAAAGAGAACGGTACACATGAAGGATGTATTGAGCAGATGCAACGTTTATTTGCTGAGCGTTTATACAATAAAGGTGGTATCGCTACTGATGAGCAGGGCAGAATCCGTGTAGACGATTTAGAAATGGACAGCGATGTACAAGCCAAAGTTGCTGCACTTTGGGCCGAAGCAACTGAAGAATCGCTTCCTAAAATTGGTGATCTTGCCGGTTATAAGAGAGATTTCTTAAACCTGTTCGGCTTTGATGTTGATGGTATCGATTATACAAAAGATACTGACGAGATGGTTGCTGTTCCCGGATTGGTTTAAATTTTTTTAGTGGTGTAGCGTTTGCTTGTAAATATTGGTATAGGTTATTAAAACTAATGAGATAATTATGAGAACCAAACCATTAAAACTATTGATCCTTTTCTGCTTTCTTATAGTTGCTGCTATGTTTAGCAGTTGTGAAAAGAAAACAGATGAGGATAAATTGAAAATTAGTTACGGAACATCTTTTGGTATGTGTGTGGGTTATTGTAATAGCCAGCTCTTTATTTCCAAGGCAAAAATTGAATTAAAGAAATACGAGAACAAACCGAATGCAGCTCCAAAAGTATGTACCGCAGAAATGGCAGAAACGGATTGGTCTAAACTTGCCGATAGTATTGACCTGAATGTTTTTAATCAGTTAAAAGAGTCTTATGGTTGTCCGGACTGTGCCGATGGTGGTGCTGAATGGATTCAGATAGAATATGGAGATAAAAAGCATAAGGTTACTTTTGAATATGGAAAGGAACCAAATGAAGTTAAACCATACATTTCTACTTTGAGGGCGCAGTTTGCCACTTTTAAAGATTGTAAATAGCATTTATAGCATTAAATCATAAGACAATCGTCATCCTGAGATAAATTCAGGATGACAAAAGTTCAAAAAAGAGGATACTTTTATATCCTCTTTTTTTATTTGTTTTTTACGCAAACGGTTGCATTAACTCATGCAAACGTTTGTTTGCCTTTTCGCCAAAATCCTCATTATTTTCTCTTAAAATAATTGATTAACATTGTGTTAACGGAGTAATCGCTTTCAATATCAAGCCAGTTCCTGAACCTAAACACACACCTTAAACTAAATATACTATGAAGACCAGACTAACCAGATGGGTGATGCTCGGCGTACTGCTAATCAGTTCATTATCAATGTATGCTCAGTTCAATATTATCCCTCTTCCATCAAGTATCAAAGAAAACGGAGCCTCATTTACACTTAACGGTCAAACAAAAATATATTACGAGAAAGGCTTAAAACAACAGGCAGAACGGCTTTATGCAGCACTGTCTCCTGCAACAGGGTTTGATTTCCAGATTTCAGATCAGCAAAAAGCTGCAAAAAACATAATTGTGCTAAAGATTGGCAAAGGAGGTGCTCCACTAGCCAAAACCGACGCGCTAAATAAAGAAAGCTATAAGCTAAGCGTTAAAAATGATGTAATAACAATTGAAGGTAATAGTCCGGCTGGTGTTTTTTATGGTACCCAAACGCTGTTACAAATGCTGCCTGCAGAGATTTATAACAAACAGCTTCAAAGAAAAACAGTTTGGAAAATTAAAGGAGCAGAGATTGCCGATGCCCCATCTTACGAGTGGAGGGGGATGATGCTTGATGTTGCCCGTTATTTCTTCGGAAAACATTATGTGCTTAAGCTTATCGACATGATGGCAATGTACAAAATGAACGTGTTGCATTTCCACCTTACCGACGATGCCGGATGGCGCCTTGAAATTAAAAAATATCCAAAACTTACTTCTGTAGGTGCGTGGCGAGGCGAGGGTGCAGAACGTACCGGCGGCTACTATACCCAGGAAGATATTAAAGAAATAGTAGCCTATGCTACGGCCAGAAACGTAGATGTTATTCCGGAGATCGAAGTACCGGCCCATGCCTTAGCATCGATAGCAGCTTATCCGGATTTGTGCTGTACTGGTGAACAATACACCGTTCAAACCCAACATTCTATAAGCAAAGAGATTTACTGCGTTGGTAAAGAATCAACTTTTGATTTTCTGGCCGATGTGTTTAAAGAAACCTTTGCGTTGTTTCCTTCTAAATACATTCACATAGGTGGCGATGAAGCTCAATATGACCGTTGGAAAACCTGCCCGCATTGCCAAAAAAGAAAGAAAGAGCTTGGTGTTCAAACAGAAAAAGAAATGCAGGTTTATTTTAATCAGCGCATTCAGAAAATGGTAAAAGGATATGGCAAAACCATTGTTGGCTGGGACGAGATCATTGAAGATGGTTTAAAAGATAAAGCGGTTGGTATGATCTGGCACGATCAGAAAAAAGCCTTTAAAGCCTCAGAAGCTGGTCATTATTCAGTAATGGCATTAACCGGATATTGTTATTTTGACGTTGCAGAAAGCAATATCCCGGGCGAGGTAAAAGCGGCAACATGGTTGCAGCCAATCTCCTTAGAAAAAGCTTACCAGTTAAACCCAATGCTTGAAGGTTTAGATCCAAAATACCGTCCGCAGATATTAGGCGCAGAGGCTACATTATGGTCAGACCAGTTTATTCACGGTACTGTACTTCAGGAAATTGCTGCGATAAACGAAGATCGTTCAGAAAAATATTTTGAATACTTAACCTTCCCAAGGATGTCGGCCTTAGCCGAAGTTTGCTGGACACCACATGAAAAACAAGCATGGCCTGATTTCGAAAAAAGAATAAGAACTCATTATAAACGTTACGACAACGCAGGTTATGGCTATCGTGTGCCTCTGCCTAAATTGACCGGCAATGAAAAAGGTGCAAACGGTTTTACCATAAAGCTGGAAAGTGATGTTCAAGGCGCTGAAATCAGATATACTACTGATGGAACCCGTGCAAACGTATATTCTCCGGTTTATACACAAGCGGTAACAGTACCTAAACTATCAGATTTTAGTGCAATTACTGTGGTAAACCGCAATCAGTACTCGCTTCCGCTTTATTTTCCTGAGAAATACGACAAGTTTAAAAAGTATGGTCAATTGGTTGCCGAGTGGAAACCATCATCAGTAAAAGGAAAAGACTTTGGAACGTTTGAAATCAATGCAACGGGAAAGATCAATGAAAACGGCGAATATGTACTTTCATTCTGGTATACAGAAGGTCATTCGCGTTTAGAGATCAAATCTGTTGAGCTTTATAAAAACGGTGTTAAGATCGCGGAGGATGTTCATGATGGCTACACAGGATCCAGTCAGGAAAATAATCAATACAAATTTAAAGTTGATGCTTACGAAACAGGAGCAGCCTTTACAATAAAAGCTGTGGTAAGAGGCGATGTTGACAATGATTCGAATGGTGCTGTTTTTATTAAAAAACAGTAATTTCGTGGCATGAATAAAATCCATCCTCAATTGAGGACTGTTAATGTAATTCGATATGTAACGCCTTTGCGCGAAGGAGGCTCCATGCCTGCCATTGCAGAGGCCGACGACGAGTTTCTATATGTATTGAAGTTTCGGGGCGCCGGACAGGGTGTAAAAGCCCTTATTGCAGAAATTATTGGAGGCGAAATTGCCAGGGCACTTGGATTTARAGTGCCCGAAATAGTTTTTGCCAATTTAGACGAGGCCTTTGGTCGTACCGAACCCGATGAAGAGATCCAGGACCTGCTTAAAGCCAGTATCGGCTTAAATTTAGCTTTGCATTATCTTTCCGGAGCCATAACGTTCGATCCAACGGTTACTACTGTTGATGCTAAGTTAGCGTCACAAATTGTATGGTTAGATTGTTTATTAACCAATATGGATCGTACTGCGCGCAACACCAATATGCTCATCTGGCATAAAGAGTTGTGGCTGATAGACCATGGCGCATCTTTATACTTCCATCATTCAATGCAAAACTCGGAGGAACAGGCTGTAAGACCGTTTGCACTGGTTAAGGATCATGTATTATTGCCACAGGCAAGTGAGCTAGAGGAAGTTGATGCAGCGTTTAAGGCAATCCTGACGAACGAACTGATCAGGTCAATTGTATCATTAATTCCAGAAGACTGGCTTAAAGATGAATCTGGTCAGGAAACTACAGAAGAACGCAGGCAGGTTTATAGTCAATTCTTGATTTCAAGGGTTGCTAATTCAGAGGTTTTTGTAAAAGAAGCACAAAATGCAAGAGAGTCACTTATTTGAGTACGCCGTTATTCGTGTGGTTCCAAGGGTTGAACGCGAAGAATTCATTAATGTGGGTGTGGTATTGTATTGTGCAAAACAAAAGTTTTTAAAGGCGCTGATTTCTTTAGATGAAAGCAGACTCGAAGTATTTAAGGCAGACCTGGATTGCGATGTGCTAAAAGCGAATCTTATAGCTTTTGAGCGCATTTGTGCTGGAGAAAAGGATAGTGGTCCAATTGGTAAATTGGATGCCGCCTCGCGCTTTAGATGGCTTACTGCTACACGAAGTACCGTTGTGCAGGCATCAAAAGTACATCCCGGATTTTGTAAGGATGCAATGGAAACGCTTGATAAGCTACACCAACAGCTTGTGCTTTTATAATGGAGTATTTTAAAAAGCTCCTCGATTTACTTAAAATTGAGCGGCAGGAAGATCTTGATTCTTACCTGCGATTGACCGCATCGGCTTCAGTAGCTGATCGTCGTGAAAATGGATTAACATGGTATCCCATTGCTATTCGTGGTTCCGAAACGGGTAGGGGCGATTACCTTACTGTTGAGGTGGAACGTACTACCCATCATGATATTTCGCACCAGCTTAGGTTTGGTGCGTCGGCAGTTTTGTTCTCTAATCACGACCCTGAAAATGACAGGTTTGAAGGAACAATTAGCCACCAGAGTGGAAACAAGCTAAAAATAACACTACTGACAGAAGAACTGCCCGATTGGGCCAGCGATGGTAAATTGGGTATAGACCTGCTGTTTGACGACAATAGCTACAATGAAATGCAGAATGCGCTTAAACAAGCGCAGAAACCAAAAGAGAAAGCTGCAGATTCAGTATTAACCGATGTATTAACAGGGCAAAAGGCACCTACGTTTGATACCAGTTTAACAAATATCGTTATCCCTCAGCTAAACCCTGTTCAGCAAAAAGCAGTTAACAAGATCTTGCAGGCGCAGGAACTTGCTATAGTTCATGGGCCGCCGGGAACAGGTAAAACAACCACACTTGTACAGGCCATTAAAGCTTTGATTGCTAAAGATGGTCAGAAAGTACTGGTTGTTGCACCAAGCAACACAGCTGTAGACTTGTTAAGTGAAAAGCTTGCCGAAGAAGGACTAAATGTATTGCGTGTGGGTAATCCGGCAAGGGTTTCTGAACGTTTGGCATCCTTAACTATGGATAGTAAAGTTGCTGAGCATAGTGCCACTAAAGACCTGCGATCGCTTAAAAAACAGGCCAATGAGTACAAGAATATGGCTCATAAGTATAAGCGCAATTTTGGTCGTGCAGAGCAGCAACAACGCAAAGCACTGTTTAATGAGGCGCACAAAATAATGAAAGAGGTGAACAATGCAGAGCAATATATTATTGATGATGTTGTGGCAAAAGCCCAGGTCATTACTGCTACCTTAATTGGCGCCAACCATTATACCGTTAGAGACGTTAAGTATAAAACCGTTGTGATTGATGAAGCCGGACAAGCTTTGGAACCTGCCTGCTGGGTGCCAATATTAAAGGCAGAAAAGGTAGTGCTGGCCGGCGATCATTGTCAGCTGCCACCAACGATTAAGTCTACACAGGCGGCAAAAGACGGCCTAAGCAATACCCTAATGGAAAAATGCACGGTAATGCATCCCGAAGCTGTTGTTTTGTTAGAGGAGCAGTACAGAATGAATACACAAATCATGGGCTATCCATCTTCAGTATTCTATAAAAATAAATTAACCGCACATCCCAACGTGGCCAACAGGCTGCTGTTTGCCGAAGAACCTCCACTAGAATTTATAGATACTGCAGGTTGTGGCTTTGACGAGAAACTGGAAGGAACCAGTACCACCAACCACGAAGAGGCTGTGTTTTTATTAAAACATTTAACGCAACTGGTTGCCAAACTAAACGACCATTATACGGCGTGGCCATGACAAGGGCCAGAAAGAAACTGGTTGTTATTGGTGATAGTGCTACACTCTCCAGATCAGTATTTTATTCTGATTTTATCAGCTATGCTGAACAATGTAACGCCTATATAAGCGCATGGGAGTTTGTCGGTTTTTAATCACTTAAACAATGAAATTAGCAGGATTGTGATTAATTTCATTTCTTTACACTAAAATCAAACATTACTCTTAAAATGAACGAGGAATTTTATCTTCATATATATAATAAACAGCTTCAAATTGAGGCTGTACCATCCAATCAGGAAGTTGCTGAATGGGCAATGAATTTAATGAATTTGTTGTATCCAGAGCGTTTAACCTCGCCAGATTATTCAATTAATGAGATTAAGCGTTTCTTTTTAAAGCRAGAAAAAGAGCTGGTAAGGATATTAAATGCCACCAAAGCTTGTGAGCATAGCGATAATGAAGGAATAGCCAGAAAGATTTTTGAGAGTGTACCAGAGTTGTACAGAAGGATGAATACAGATATTTCTGCAATTCTGGAAGGCGATCCGGCTGCTAAAAGTGAGTTTGAAATTATCAGAAGTTACCCCGGTTTCCTTGCAATTGCCTTGTACAGGATTGCACATGCTTTGTTGCAAGCCGAAATTCCTATTGTACCCAGAATCCTTACTGAATATGCGCATTCCATTACCGGTATAGATATTCACCCCGGTGCGGTAATAGGCGAGTATCTTTATATTGACCACGGTACGGGCCTCGTTATTGGAGAAACTACCGTTATCGGAAATTATGTAAAGCTGTATCAGGGCGTAACTCTTGGCGCATTAAGCGTAGAGAAATACATGGTGGGCATAAAAAGGCATCCAACTATAGAAGATCACGTAATTATTTATTCGGGCGCAACCATTTTAGGTGGCGATACCGTTATCGGGCACGATTGTATTATAGGTGGAAACGTTTGGTTAACTAAAAGCGTGCCCCCACATTCAACCGTATATCATCAGTCGGCAGTTAAGGTTATCGAAACCAAGCAACCTTAAAATTAGAGTCGTTAATAAAATTGTAAATCAGAGAAAAGCGTAGTTTAATAATGGGAAATATTGTTGAGTTTGTTGGAAACACACCACTTGTAGAAATTCAGAGGTTACATACTAATCCGAACGTTAAGATTTTTGCCAAGCTGGAAGGGAACAATCCCGGAGGCAGTGTAAAAGATAGGGCAGCATTAAATATGATCCGCAGTGCAATAGATCGCGGAGATATTAAGAAAGGAACAAAACTGATTGAAGCTACAAGCGGTAATACAGGTATTGCCTTAGCGATGATTGCGTCTATATATGATCTGGAGATTGAGCTGGTAATGCCTTCTAATTCAACACGTGAACGTACCCTAACCATGGAAGCATACGGGGCAAAGGTTACTTTGCTTGAATCTATTGAAGTATGCAGGGATTATGCAGAGGAGAAAGGCGCCCAACCAGGTTATTTCTTGTTAAACCAGTTTTCAAATCCAGATAACTACCTGGCCCATTATAAAACCACCGGTCCTGAGATTTGGAAAGACACCAATCAGCAGATTACCCACTTTGTAAGCTCCATGGGCACAACCGGCAGTATTATGGGTAATTCTATGTTTTTAAAAGAAAAGAACCCGGATATACAGATTATAGGTTGCCAGCCAACTGAAGAATCATCAATACCAGGAATCAGAAGATGGCCAGAGGCTTATCTGCCAAAGATCTTTGATCCGAGCAGGGTAGATAGGGTAATGGATGTTTCACAGCAGGAAGCCACAGATTTTGCACGTAAACTTGCTAAAGTGGAAGGCATATTTGCAGGTATGAGTACCGGTGGGGCACTTGCCTGTTCATTAAGATTGGCCGAAGAACTGGAATCAGGACTAATTGTGTTCATTGCATGCGATAGGGGCGACCGCTATTTGAGCAGTGATCTTTTTGGRTAGTACATTTCTTACGGATTTAGCAGGCAATTGTAACAGATTGTAACGATAACGATTGCGTAAATAATTTCCTCTTAAAACATTCATTCTTTATAATATTTATGTAGAATTGTTTTAGACAGAGCGAAATTTCAACATGACTATTTCTAAAGATATTTTAAAGAACCTAAAAAATGAAAACGTTATCATTCCTGATAACACATTATTAAATCTTCCTGAAAAGGTATTGCAGTTTGGAACCGGTGTTTTACTACGCGGGCTTCCAGATTATTTTATTGATAAAGCAAACCGTAAGGGTTTGTTTAATGGCAGGGTAGCTGTTGTTAAATCGACTAGTAAAGGCGACCTTAAAGATTTTAATGAGCAAAATGGATTGTATACAATCAGCGTAAGGGGTCTGGAGAACGGACAAACTGTTAAAGAGAACATTATATCCTCGTCCATCAGCAGAGTTTTATCGGCCGACAAGGAGTGGAGCGATATACTTAAAATCGGACAAAGTCCCGCTTTACAGGTTGTTGTCTCCAATACAACGGAGGTTGGTATTAGCTTATTAAAAGAAAGCATTGATTTAGCTCCTCCAGTTTCTTTTCCGGCAAAGCTATTGGCTGTGCTTTATGCACGATATAAAGCGCTTGGAGATATTAATGCTGCTGATATTGTGATTATTGCTACAGAACTAATTCCTGAAAACGGAAAAAAATTAGAATCAATTGTATTTGAACTTACCGAATTTAATAAGCTTGAACCTGAATTTGTAAGCTGGCTAAAAGCGCATGCTCATTTCTGCAATTCTCTGGTTGATAGGATTGTTCCCGGTAAGCCTGATGTCGCAACTTTAGAGAAGCTAGAGGAACAGTTAGGTTACAGTGATAACTTGTTGATCATGGCTGAACCTTATCGTTTATGGGCTATTGAGGGTGACGAAAAAGTTGCCGGGCTATTAAGCTTTAAGGAAGCAGATAAGGGCATAATTGTAAAACCTGATATCGAAATTTACAGAGAGCTAAAGGTAAGGCTGTTAAACGGTTCTCATACCTTATCATCTGGGATTGCCTATTTAGCTGGTATAGATACCGTAGCAAATGCAATGGCCGATCAAGCCATAAAAAGCTATATCGTAAAGGTAATGCAATCGGAAATTGTGCCTGCAATACCTTACGAAGTTCCGGGC
>NZ_JBFTNT010000175.1:0-14716 GCF_056397585.1 Pedobacter sp. 05L430
GGTATGGTCTTAACAGGTCTGTCAGCGAAAGGGACTTTCTCTTTTGATAATTCATTTATATCCCAAGGAGGTATTTATGACAATGGTACCATTCAACAACAATACATTAACCCGGTCACAGGCGAAGTCACCCTAAGCCAATACTTAGGGACAAATCAATTCGATTGGATACCCTCTCGTTGGAGCGTTAATACCGACGCAGTTCAGAATGCTTCAACATTTCGTAAAGTATTCTACCAGGCAGTTGTGGATTATGACAGGACGTTCGGTAGCCACGCGGTCACTGCAATGGGGTTGTTTAGCAGGGACAAATATGCTGGTGGCAGTGAATTTGAACACTTTCGTGAAGACTGGGTGAGCAGGGTTACCTATAATTACGGGCTCAAGTATTTTGCCGAATTCAACGGCGCGTACAACGGTTCTGAGAAATTTGGCCCCAATTACCGATTTGCCTTCTTTCCCTCGGCAGCAGTGGGGTGGATGGTCAGCAAGGAAAATTTCATGAAAAACCTGACCTTCATTAATACCTTAAAACTTCGTGTTTCCCGTGGTCAGGTGGGTAATGACAACATTGCAAATCGTTGGCTCTATGCCACAACATGGACCTATGGAGGTAATACACCTTTGGGGTCATCGAGTGATCAATACAGCCCCTATACCTGGTGGCGCGAAGCACAAACGAGCGTTGGTAATCCGGATATTCATTGGGAGAAGGTAACAAAGACCAATTATGGGATCGAATATTCCTTATTTGATGATTTTTTATCCGGGAGTGTGGATGTCTTTAGCGACTATCGTACCGGTATTCTATTGGATGGTACAAGCCGTTCTGTACCTTCTTATTTTGGCGTCCGACCACCTACGGCTAATTTGGGCATTGTACGAAATAAAGGTTATGAGATCGAGGTACGCGCTAATAAAGTATTGAACAATGGGATACGTTTGTGGGGTAATTTTAGTATGACGCATGCTAAAGACAAGATTATTGAAGCGGATGATCCACAATTGAAGGATGATTATTTAAAAAGAGCAGATAAACAAATTGGCCAGACCTATTCCTATTTAAGTAATGGATATGCCAATACATGGGACCAGATTTATGGTACTGTCCAGCTCAATACCAWCAACAACCAGAAACTGGTGGGCGACCTTAAGATGGTTGACTATAATGGGGACGGCATCATTGATAATGAGGATATTGTCCCTTACGGATATCCTCAGCGGCCTCAGAACAGTTATAATGCAACCTTAGGGTTTGAATGGAAGGGGTTTAGCACTTTCGTTCAGTTCTATGGCGTGAGCAATGCGAATCGTTCCCTGCAATTGGTAAGTTTCTCCGGACAGGATCATTACGACAATGTGTATAAACAAGGTTCCTACTGGAGTCCGGAGAATTTAAATGCCGATGTGACCATGCCCAGGTATGCTTCTCAAATGCCATATTATGGAACTACCTATTTGTATGATGGATCCTATGTCAGACTGAAAACTGCGGAAGTCGCTTACACCTTCAAATCTTCCCAGCTAAAAAGGATCGGCCTCAGTGCCTTGCGGGTTTATGTGAATGGCAATAACCTATGGTTATGGACTAAAATGCCTGATGATCGCGAAGTTGACAATGGGGCATCTACGGCTTACCCCACTGTTAGACGTATAAATTTTGGTTGTAACATAACTTTTTAACTACTGTAAATATGAAAAAGTACACAAATCTATTTTTTAAGTTTTTTGTCTTTCTTGCGATAGTAGGACTAGTTTCTTGTAAAAAATATCTGGATAAAGCACCTGATGCTGATATTTCGCCAACAGATGCTTTTATTAATTTTAATAATTTTCAGGGCTTCACTGAGGAGCTTTACAGCTGTGTGCCGGAGTTTACCAGTAAGACCTGGGCTGCCAACTGGATTCTGGGGGACGAAATCGTACATAAGACTGGCGTAACCTGGTTAAATGAACAGTTTGATAATGGAGATTCCTGGTCCTGGACAACTGCCGAATGGATTTCCTGGCTGGATGCAGGTAGTTACAACTCCGATCAGGGCAGTGGATTTGGAAAAGGCTTATGGCCAAACGCCTGGTACGGTATACATAAGGCCAATTTAGGACTGGCCAATCTCGATAAGCTCAACGGGACACAGGAAGAGAAGGACCTGATCAAAGGACAGTTGTTGTTTTTTCGTGGTTGGTTCCATTTTGAACTGATGACTTACTGGGGTGGGCTTCCCTATGTTAATGAAGTGTTGTCTGCCAGCTCAAAATTGGAATTGCCCCGCTTGAATTATCAGGAAACGGCTGAGCTTGCTGCAAAGGATTTTAAGGAAGCAGCTGAATTATTGCCAGTGAACTGGGATAAAACAGATGCGGGTAAGATTACCTTAGGGAAAAATCAGCTGCGGGTTACTAAAATAACTGCATTGGGTTATTTAGGCAAAAATTACTTATATGCAGGCAGCCCATTGATGAACAAAGCATCGACAGGTGCGGCATCGTTCAATGCTGACTATTGCAAGAAGGCAGCTGAGGCATTTGCAGAGCTGCTAAAAATGGTCGACAATCAGGAGACCTGGGTTAAGCTGGTCGATTTTTCTAAATACAGTACACTTTTCTATTCCAACGGTGGGAGTTTTATCCCCGGATTTCCTGAAGCGATCTTCCAAAACCCGGTTTATAGTGCCTGGTTTGCCGGATGTCCCTGGGGTCCGAGTTCTGTGTTTGTTGAGGGGAATATTGGCGGAGGATATTCATCGCCCAATGCCCGTTTTGTGGAAAATTATGGGATGGCCAACGGGCTTCCGATCGATGATCCTGAATCTGGTTTCAATCCTGCAGATCCATGGACCAACAGGGATCCGCGTTTCTACAATGATATCGTAATCGATGGCGATCAGATTATTAAGGGATCTGCTCCGGCAGATAAAGAAAAATACCGGTACGCCAACCTATCGAACACCGGACACAGCCGCAACAGTTCCTCAACCAGCCGGACGGGTTATTTACTGCGTAAATTGACCCCTATGACCGCAAATAGTGTAGATAATTTCCCTAACAATTATATGCACTTGTCATACATGCGCCTGGCCGATGTGTACCTTATGTATGCAGAAGCAGTTTTGCAGGGGTATGGCTCTGGCAAGAGCAATGGGCCAAATTACATCACTGCCGAGGAAGCCTTCAATAAAATAAGAAGGCGCAGCAATGCGGGAGATGTTGCCCAGAAATATGTTTCAGACAACTCGAAATTCATGAGTGAAATCATTCGGGAACGTGCAATGGAGCTTGGTTTTGAAGAGGAAATCCGTTACAATGATTTGCGCCGCTGGCTCCTTGCCGGAGAACTTAAATACAGAGAAAAGACTTCTATTGATTTTGATCGCGGTCCCAACGGGAAGCCAATTAATATAAAGGAGACGATACTGCTAACACGCAAGTTTGAAGATAAAAATTATTGGTTACCACTGAAAATAAACGATGTAACGCTTTACCCCTCATTCGGTCAGAATCCGGGTTATTAAAAGCATAGTTTTTAAAGCTTAAAAAGGAAAAATAATGAAATACATAAAAATAGTATTGGTTTCATGTGGGATGTGCTTTGGGGTTATATTCGGAGCTGTAGGTCAAACTATAGAGAGAGTACCAGACACCTCCGTCATCGATTCTTTAGTTCATGTAGCTTACGGAACCGTAAGTTTTAAAGATTTAGCCGGCGCGATTTCCGTATTGAACCCATCCTCTTACCTGGAAAAGCATTATGGGACTTATCCATTGGAGGGTACAGAGGCATTTATAGGTGGCAGTAATCTTTGGAATTTAGGAGCGGCCCTGGTATTAATAGACGGGGTGCCTCGTTCCCTGAACGATATCACGACCAACGAAATTGAGCAAATCTCTTTTCTAAAGGGAGCTAACGCCGTGGTCCTATATGGGAGTCGTGCAGCTAATGGCGTAATATTAATAACCAGTAAGCGCGGTAAGGCAAGACATCGTCAATCTAGCATACGTGTGAATGGCGGCATCAACGTGCCGAAATCCTATCCTGAATATTTAGGGTCGGCTGAATACATGACTTATTACAATCAGGCGTCTAAAAATGATGGTCTGGCACCCATGTATGACGATGCTACAATAAAAAATTATGCTGCTTCAGGTGCTAATCTGTACCGCTATCCTGATGTGGATTATTACTCCTCAGATTATCTGCGAAAAGTGTACAATACCTATTCCGGTAACGGGGAGTTTTCTGGGGGTAATGATCGGGCACGTTTTTATGCGCTCGCTGGTTTCCAAAGTCAAAATTCATTACTCAATTTTGGAGAAGGCAAGAATGAGCAAAATTCACGTTTTAACATACGTGGCAATATAGACCTGAAGTTGAACAATGCCATTAGCACCTATATAAATGTGTCTACGGTGTTTGCGAACAATAGAACTGCATTAGGAGATTATTGGGGACAGGCTGCTGTTGTTCAGCCTCAGCGTTTTGCTCCGTTGATCCCGATCAGCTTAATTGAAGGAAATGCTCAGGCTGCTCAAAACCTGGTAGCCGGCAGCCGCAACATTATAGATGGTAAATATCTGCTGGGCGGTACCCAGCAATACCTGACCAATCCAATAGCTGATGCTTACGCTGCAGGTTATAACATTTTTACAAGCCGGCAGTTTCAATACACCAGTGGGATAGATGTTGACCTCAAAAGTGTATTGAAAGGACTATCTTTTCATGGCCAGGTAAGTATTGATTATTCGAATACCTATAATCAATCCGTCAACAACACCTATGCCGTGTATGTTCCAACCTGGAGCAATATTGCCGATTCGATAACTCAACTGACCTTGTTTAACAAAGACAGTAAAACCGGAACGCAGAACTTAACCAATACATTGAGTGATCAGCTGATCGATTTCAATTTTCATGTGGATTATAAAAACACATTTAAAGAGAAGCATAACCTATCTGCTATTTTAGTTGCATCCGGTCTTCAGCGCCGTATGACAGGTGATTATCAATACCGGACAAACAGTAATCTTGGGATACAATTTTCTTATAACTATGATCATAAATACTATGCCGACTTCAGCGGAGCTGTTGTCAATTCGACCAAGTTAGCCACCAATAAACGTGTAGCTTTTTCCCCTACAGTGAACTTAGGATGGCTGTTAAGCGAAGAAGGTTTTCTGAAAAACTCAGAGGTGGTTGACCGGTTAAAGTTGACTGCATCTGCAGGTATCATCCATACTGATCTGGACTTCGATATTAGAAATTACTACTTATATAACGCTGTTTATTCTTCAACGGCTTTTTTCTCCTGGGCGGATGGAACCTATGTCAATCAGGCAACCACAATTTCACGTGGTGAGAATTTAAACCTGTCCTATGCCAGGAGAAAAGAGGTCAATCTGGGGATCGAAGGCATTTTATTCAACAACAAACTGGATTTCAGCGCGAGCATGTTTTTAATTAAAAAAGACGGAATCCCTGTACAGAGTTACTCGTTGTTTCCGAGCTACTTTTTAACGTCCTTTCCGGCGACCTCTTTTGTGCCCTATACAAATTTTGCTGCGAATAGCTATAAAGGAGCAGACATCCACCTCAATATTCATGAAAAATTAGGAGATCTTAAACTGACCCTGGGCATAGCGGGTACTTACGTAACGACAAAAGCCCTCAAGCGGGATGAGTTATACGCAGATCTGTACAGAAACAGGGCTGGTAAACCAACAGATGCCATATTTGGTTTAGTAAGTGAAGGTCTGTTTGCCAACCAGAACGATATTGCTGGCCATGCCTCACAAAAGTTTGGCGTAACCAGGCCCGGAGACATTAAATATAAAGATCAGAACCAGGACGACGTAATTGATGACAGAGACGAGGTGATGATTGGCAGGTGGAGCAATCCTTTCACAGGTGGCTTGAATGTTACTGCCCAATTTAAAGATTTTACACTTTTTGTTTTGGCAACAGGGTCTTTTGGTGGAACTGCAATTAAAAATAACAGCTACTATTGGGTTTCAGGTGCCACGAAGTATTCTGCAGTTGTTCGGGACAGTTGGACAGAGGAGACAAAAAACACAGCAACCTACCCACGGTTGTCGACCCTTGGGAGTGATAATAACTTTCGTACTTCTGATTTCTGGTCTTACAGCACTGACCGGATTAATCTTTCCAAAGTTCAGTTAAGCTATCGCTTCCCAGGAAGAGTACTTAGAAATTCTTTCGTAAAAGGGTTAAACATCTATGCCAGTGGCAGCAATTTGCTAACGATTGCCAAAGACAGAGCGGTAATGGAATTGAACATCGGTTCAACTCCACAAACACGCTTCTACAACCTTGGGATTAAAGCTGATTTTTAAAGTTGATTATCAAAAATTAAATTTATATGAAAAGGAAATTGGTTTTTATATTGATATCGGTTATATTTTTTTCAGGGTGTAAGAAAATTTTGTCCCCTGCCGATGAAAATATCCGTGATCTTAGCGAGATATACAATGACGCTGCTTTTGCAGAGGGTCTGCTGCTTAATGGTTATGTCAGGCTACCCGGAGGAAATTATGCTTTCACTGAGGTAGCAACCGATGATGCGGTCTCTAATGATCCCAGCAATACCTATCGGCTAATGGCTACGGGAAAATGGTCTTCATTAAGTAATCCGATGGAACAATGGACCTCGTCATTTGCCGCTATTCAATACCTCAATTTAATATTGTCGGAAACAGACAAGGTGACCTGGGCTACTACCGGCCAGTATACCAAAGAAATGTTTAATGACCGGACAAAAGGAGAGGCATATGGACTGCGGGCCTTATTTATGTACAATCTGTTACAGGCCCATACCGGCTGGGTGGGGGGGAGTTTATTAGGTGTGCCCATTCTTACCGCCCCGCAAGACAGTAAGTCTGATTTTAGGGTGCCCCGTAATACTTTTGAAGAATGCATACAACAGATTTATAAGGATCTTGACCTGGCGGAGCAATACTTGCCGCTTGATTTTGAGAACATTACCTCAGCCAGCCAGGTTCCTGCAAAATATGCGGGTAAAACTACCATTGCCGACTACAATCGTGTATTTGGTGCATACAACCGTCAGCGTATGACCGCGCGAATCGTAAAAGGTATTCGCACAAAAGCTTCCCTTCTGGCAGCCAGTCCGGCATTTAAAGGAGGCACAACAGTTACCTGGACAAAAGCTGCTGATGACGCCGCCGCTGTTCTCGACTTGAATGGCGGGTTATCGGGTATTGCAGGAAATGGTCATGTCTGGTATGCGGGCAGCAATGCAAGCGAAATAAACGGACTCTCTGCGGGCTTGAATCCCAGAGAGATGCTATGGCGGAGAAATGTGAGTGATGCAAACAGTCTGGAGAAGGACAATTATCCTCCAACCCTATATGGAAATGGTCGTGTCAATCCAACACAAAATCTGGTTGATGCTTTCCCCATGGCCAATGGGTACCCGATAAATGATCCGAATAGCGGTTACAATCCTGGTAATCCCAATGCGGGTCGCGATCCCCGACTGGGCTTGTATGTAGTGGTAAACGGTAGTAAGGAAGGATCTAAAGGCAGCATTATTTATACGAAAAAAGGGAGCACCGATGATGGTTTGAATGCCATTCCCACATCAACGCGTACTGGTTATTATATGCGGAAATTGCTCCGTGAAGATGTGAGTGTCGATCCGGCAAATTCAAATACGCAAAAGCATTATGTGCCATACATCCGATATACTGAGCTGTATTTAGCTTATGCCGAAGCGGCTAATGAAGCCTGGGGTCCTGATGGTAAAGGCTCACATAATTATTCCGCCAGGGAGGTTATAGAGGCCATTCGTAGCAGAGCAGGAATTACGCAACCTGACAATTTCCTCGCCTCTATATCGAGCACCGAGGATATGAGAAAACTCATCCATAATGAAAGACGCCTGGAACTTTGTTTTGAAGGATTCCGTTTTTGGGATTTGAGACGATGGAAGGAATCCCTGACCGAACCTGCAAAAGGTGTAACCATTAATCCTGATGGCAGCTCTGTGGTTAGCCCCGTTGAAACCAGACTGTACAATGATTACATGCTTTTTGGCCCATTACCTGATAGTGAAGTGCAGAAATGGGGTCTGATTCAAAATGCCGGTTGGTAATATTTAATGATAGCTAAATTATAAATCAATGAAAAAAATTATTTTTGTATTACTTATAGGATATTCACTATTGACTTCATGTCGAAACGGTGACGTAGAATTCCCGGATTATAAATTTACCACGGTTTATTTTGCAAATCAATACCCGGTAAGAACGATTGTACTGGGGACCAGTTATGTATCTGATAATACGCTCGATAACGCACATCAATGTATTATATATGCCACAATGGGTGGGGTGTACAGCAACAAGCAGGATCGCACCCTGGATGTAATCGTTGACAATTCACTTTGTAATAATCTGACACTGGAAAGTGCAACCGGTGATCAGGTGTTGCCTATGCCATCGAATTACTATTCGCTGCCTTCAGATATGACCGTTACGATTCCTTCGGGATCAATGATGGGAGAAATAAAGATACAGTTAACGGATGCTTTTTTTGCAGACCCGCTGGCTGCTAAAACAACCTACGTCATCCCCTTAAAAATTACGAAAGTCGCGAATGCAGATTCTATTTTAAGTGGGGTAGCTGCTAGTGGGTCTGGCCGAAACCGCCTGATCGGGACAGACTGGTCGACCCCACCGAAAGATTACATCCTGTTTGCAGTTAAATATAAAAACCCCTGGGATGCAATTTATTTGCGTAGAGGGATTGAAAAATCACCGGACACAACAGTAGTATATCTATACCGTTACCGGAAAGGGTAAGTATGTTAAAAACGGCGATATGTGGGGAGATAAAAAAAGGGACGTGCTTTATCTCGACTATCAGGTGAAATTAGGCGCATCTACCCATGTGTTTGCAGATACCTTGGTCATGCGAGACAGGGCTGAAAGCTTTCAGCTTTTTACGCCTTATTATAACAAATAGACACTATCTAAAATCTTGCCGGATTGTGTAACCCTGAGTCACCGATCCGGCATTTTCATTACCTGATAACTCATAACCCTATTTATGAGTTCAATGCTGTCAGTATCCGACGCACTAAGATCATCAAATTAAATAATTTCCTTTCCAATTCAGGTTTGGTAGAACTGGTCGAGAAGTTTTCTGTGGACACTTATTTATGCTCCAATATAGAATTGAATTCAAACCGGAAGTCTCTCTCTCTTTGCTGTTCATATAGACCGCGTAAAAACTTAAGTGATCTCTCTAATCACACCTGGAAGGTACTAATCATAAAAATGTGCTCCAATTGTAGTGCTTTATCGATTTATTGTCAAAATCGGCAGATCTAATACGTTTATTTTAGGTTAACATAAGTGCTCTTCTCTTTATCATTTGAAGCATTCCTGGGCATGGTTGCGGCCTATATTTGATTTTCACCTAACCAATAATAAACCGATCAAATCGCAGGGAGATTTGATAAAACCAACCTTTTCGCAAATGTTGAAATCATTTATTAATTATAAATCCGAGCAAAATATGTCTAAGTTTTTCTAGTTCTGCAATTTTCTTATCGGGGGCTAAATGCTCTGCCAGAAGGGAAAGGACCAAACATACTCTTTCCATAAAAAATATTCCAGTGGTTAGCAATAACCACAACCAAATAAACCAAAATAAATCAAATATGAATCAAACAATTTCTATCAGGAAATTACCAATTTTTTTATGGTTGGTAACTTCAATCGTGCTCCTGCATTTAACGGGGTATGCCCAGGAGCGGCAAATTATAGGGAAAATCGTATCGGCAGGTGATTCTGCCCCAATTCCGGGGGCTACAGTACAGGTTAAACATAAAAATACGGCCGTATCTACTAATGAAAGCGGAGGGTTTTTGATACGGGCAAATACTGGTGATGTCCTCATTTTTAAGATGATGGGTTTTACACAACAGGAGATCGTAGTTGGTAGTGGCAATGTCATTAATGTGGTATTAAGTGTCGACAATACAAATCTGAATGAAGTAGTTGTTGTTGGTTATGCTAAGGTAGCAAGAAAAGATGTTACAGGTTCAATAAGCTCAATCAAGGGAGACGACTTACGCCAAACCCAGCCAACTACTTTTGACCAGGCCCTGCAGGGCAAAGTTGCCGGGGTTGTGGTTCAACAGGTATCGGGCCAGCCCGGCGGTGGGGTGTCTATCCAAATACGTGGCGTGTCGTCAATAAGTGGCTCTAATTCGCCACTGTACGTAATAGATGGTATTATTATTCCACCGGTAAACAATCCCGGTAGTGGTTCTAATCCATTAAATGCCATCAATCCTGCCGAAATTGAATCCATAGATGTATTGAAAGATGCTTCGGCAACCGCCATATACGGTTCGCAGGCAACCAATGGAGTTGTTGTGATCACTACAAAAAGGGGGAAAGCCGGAGCACCGCAGATAACTTATGATTTCTATGCCGGTTACCAGGAAATACTTAAGCGACTCCCTACAGTTGATTTGCAACAATTTGCTACTCTCATTAATGCGCGGTCCGCTAGCTCGGGCTGGGAATTTGATCAAAGACCCCTATTTGTCAATCCTCAATATTTAGGTAAGGGCACCGACTGGCAAAAAGAATTATTCCGGAAAGCCCCGCAGATGAATCACACACTTACTGTAAGCGGTGGGGATGACAGAACCCAATATTTACTGTCAACCTCCTATTTTAACCAGGAAGGGATAGCCATTGGATCTGATTTTAGCAGATACTCGGTAAGGCTGAATTTAGACAATAAAACCACTAATTGGCTAAAAATAGGGACGAGCCTTCAGTTGTCGCATGTTGATGAAAAAGTAAACTCAACCTCCGGTAATGTAATTGCCACTGCACTAAGCCTTAGTCCTGATGTTCCGGTAAGCAACCCTGACGGCTCCTGGGGAGGGATTACCGATCCCAACGGTTGGGTAGCACCTGTTGCCAACCCGGTGGCATTGGCAAAAATTATCAAACACTTAAGAAAGCGAAATCAAGTATTCGGAAATGTGTATGCCGAAATACAATTGGCTAAAGGGTTATCGCTGCGAAATGAGCTATCCGGTAATTTCGATTTTAATACAGAAGATAGGTATTCGCCAATTTATAGTTTTGGCAAGGGTAATGAAAGCCCTAACTTTGGTTCCTCTAGCGCCGGTCAAAATTTTTATGCAGTAATACGCAATTTTCTAACTTACAACTATAATTTCAAAAAATTTCATTTTGATGCTTTAGCGGGTCATGAATCGCAAGAGAGTACTTTTCAAAATCTTGGCGGTGCACGAAGGAATTTCCCTTCAGATAATGTGCAGGCGATTAGTGGTGGCGATGCTACCACGGCCACAAACTTCGGCTACAATTCATTATCAGACCCTACGGGAGGCTCTGCACAGGAATCTTATTTCGGCCGTATCAATTTTTCATGGAATGATAAATATCTGCTCACCGGAAATATACGTGGCGATGGTTCTTCAAATTTTCCGTCATACAACCGTTGGGTGACTACCTATTCAGGTGGATTTGCCTGGAAAATTAAAAACGAGGCGTTTTTAAAAGATATAAAAGCTATAGATGAATTGAAGCTGAGACTCGGTTACGGGATTACTAACAACCAGGGCATACCGGGCAATACATTTGTGACCCAGCTTCAAACAATAGCCAATGGTCTATCAGGTATAGCTCAGTTTCAAAGCAATTTGGAAAACGCGGAGGTGACGTGGGAAAAAACTAATTATTACAGTGCCGGGCTTGACGGAACGCTTTTAAAGGGGCGCTTAAGTTTTACATTAGAAGCTTACAGCCGCTTAACAAATGGTCTTTTATTACAGGTGCCGCTTCCAGGATACTCTGGTGCTATAGCGGGCTATGGGCCTGGAGCCATGCAAGCGCCTTTTGCCAATGTCGGCTCGATAACCAACAAAGGGTTTGATATCCAAATCAATTCTACCAATATTAATGGTAAAAATTTCAGTTGGAAAACTGGTTTTACCGTATCGCGGAATAACAATAAAGTGACCTACTTAGGTGCAGGTGGAGCTGATGCTAACTTAAGTAAGAAATCTTATTTGATTAACGATATTATTCAAAAAACGACGGTGGGGCGGCCCATCGGCGAATTTTATGGCTATGTATTTGATGGTATTTTCTCAACTCCAGAAGATTTTAAAAACCATGCCCGGCCTGCTGACCCAAGCGGCAACCCTTATCCGATCTCTCTAGCAGGAGGTGGTATCTGGTACGGTGACCGTATGTTCAAGGATTTGAATGGCGACGGTATTATCGACTCAAAAGATCAAACCTTTTTGGGTTCCCCGATCCCCAAATTCCAATATGGTATCAATAATACATTTAACTACAAAAATTTAGATCTGAATATTTTCTTCAGTGGCAGTTATGGTGCCAAGATATTCAATCAAACGGCTATACAGCAAACCAATCCGCAAAATCACGCTGCCTTTTTTACATCGGTGTTAGATTATGCAAACTTGGCTATGGTAGATCCTAACGGCTCTCCATCCGATGTTAACAACGTATATGTTACCAACCCTAATACAACTATTGCTGGGTTGAGAAACGACAATACCAATGGTAATCTTCGTCCTAACAGTTTGATGATCGAGGATGGCTCATTCCTGAGGTGTAAAAATATCACTTTAGGTTACCGCTTGCCAAAAAGTCTTTTATCAAAAATATCGGTGGGTTCAATTAGGGTGTATGCCAATGTATCCAACGTATTTGTAATTACAAAATATAAAGGCATGGATCCTGAAATTGGTTCATGGGATCCACTTCAGGCAGGTTGGGACGACGGTTATTATCCGCAACCAAGGGTATTTACTTTTGGTGCAAACATAGCCTTGAAATAATAAAACGATCACCGATTAAAAACATATATTTATGAAATTAATTAACAAAATTTTCATCATCCTGCTATGTGTAGCAGCACTTGTCGGATGTAAAAAGAGTTTTTTGGACCGTCCGTCCAATTCGCAGATAAGTTCTACCAATTTTTATAAAACCACTTCCGATGTGCGATTGGCTACGGCAAGCCTTTATGGCGGTTCGCACTGGTGGGCATGGAGCAATGAGTGCTGGATACCACTTGGCGACGTATTGAGTGGTACCGCTAGCTTCCCATATAATGGCGATTTGGTACAGCTTTTTACACGTACCATTACCGCCCAAAATGGTCTTGTGACGAGGGGTTGGATTGGGTTATATAATACTGTAGCACAATGTAATACGGTTATTAAAGCCATACAAGAGAAGGCTGATCCGTCTATTTCGGAAGTAGACAAAAATGCTGCCATCGCTGAGGCAAAATTTATTCGTGCCATGGCTTATTATCATTTGGGGATATATTGGGGTGCAGTGCCAATTATTGAAGATAACAGTAAGCTGATAAAAGATCCGCTGCGTAATCGCAACATTGTTTCGGATGTCTATAAATTCGTTGCTAATGACCTGACTTACGCAGCTCAACACCTTCCTAAGACAGATGAAAAAGGCCGGGTAACTACCTGGTCGGCGCAGGGAATGCTGGGCAAGGCATATTTGACGATGGCGGGTGTAGGCAAAAATGGTAGCCGCGACCAGGCCTTGCTTGACAGTGCTAAAAAGTATGCTGGCAATGTGTGTAAAAATAGCGGCTTGAAATTGTTTCCTAGTTATTATGATCTTTTTAAGGTACAAAACAACGATAACCCAGAAGCATTATTTTCCCTTCAATGGGCCGGTGGTGTGGGTTATGGAACTGGCAACGCCCTACAGCAATTATTTGCGCCAGATAACATCATTACTCCTCAAAAACAAGGGGGATGGATGGCCTTGGCGCCAAGCTACGATTTATACCGGATGTATTCTTCTAGGGATACGGTAAGGCGTAAAGCCACTATCATGCTCAACGGAGATTTTTATCCCGAATTGATTGCCGCCGATGGTGGTTATACGGCAAAAGGTACGGGCATGAAAAAACACATGGTTGGCAACGAAAAAGATAATAACTTGCCAACAATGGATTCTTGGTCATCCCCCGAACACAATGCAATGCTTAGATTGGCCGATGTGTATTTGGTATATGCCGAAGCCATTTTGGGTAACAATAGCACTACGAGCGATGCGGATGCGTTACACTATTTCAATGAGGTGCGGGAAAGGGCCGGCCTGAATAAGGTGACTGTGCTGACACCTGCAGCACTGCGTACTGAAAGAAGAGTTGAACTTGCTTTTGAAGGACAATACTGGATAGACCTGGTTAGGTATTCTTATTACGATCCGGCTAATGCTGTGAAGCTTCTTAATGATCAGGATGCTACCCACGGTCGGATTTCGTTTACTTATGATCCTGTAACGAAAATAGCAACAAGGGATACTATTGCTCCACCGGCTGCGCTACCGGCAACTATCGCTTCATTTACGTTGCCAATTCCGTCATCTGAGCTAACCACCGCCCCTAAATTGGCAGAACCACCGGTACCATATTATTAATTAAAAAAAATAAAAGATATTGTTATGAAAATAAAATCATATCTGACCTTGTACTCTTTGCTGCTTTTCTTAATGATAGCGGCTGTATTACCTGCGTGTAAAAAAGAGACTGAAAGCAGTTCTGCTCCAGTCATTTCGAGTATTAAGAGTTATGCCGCCTCACCTAATGATACCGTTTTGCACAGTGCTACGC